>JANNHX010000496.1:0-2416 GCA_031404615.1 Chloroflexota bacterium | reverse complement strand
GGACCCGGTTGCGATCCGGGCGCCCCCATCGCTCCCGTCTCGCCACGCCGAGTCTCGTCGGCCATTGTGACAGGTTGGCTGTCACGGTCGGCGCCTCCGTTCGGAGGGCTCGTCGCCGGGTTGCCAGGGGTCGCAGGGGTTGCAACGAAGGTGTAACGCCGCGCCTCCGGAGCCCGCGTGTAGGCTGGCGCACTGACCACCGGTGCGCCCCGACCAGGGACTCCGAGATTCGACACCCCGGTTGCGCGGCCCGGCTGACTCCCCGCCGCACCGCCAATCGTGTGTCTCCTGACGCGGGTCCGGCACCGGCAACACGATCCAGGCGCGCCCGGGAGGAGCTGCTCACCGTGACCTACATCGACCGGACGATGACCTGCGTCGACTGCGGAGTGGAGTTCATCCACTCGGCCGCCGACCAGGAGTACTACGCGCAGAAGGGGTTCACGTCCGACCCCAAGCGCTGTGCATCCTGCCGGGCCTACCGGCGGTCCACTCGCGACGGGGGCAGTGACGACGCCCACTCGCTCGGCGGGCCGCGGGGTTACGAGCGCACGGACGACCGGTCGCCGAAGGAGTACTTCGTCGCGATCTGCACGTCGTGCGGCAACCAGGCGCAGGTACCGTTCAAACCGCGGATGGACAAGCCGGTGTACTGCTCGGACTGCTTCCGCGGCGTCAAGCCGGACTGACCGGGTCCCCCTCCCCGTCCGTCCGACCGGCCTCAGAGCCGGAAGGCCTCGCCCTTGCGGAAGCGCTCGCGGTGGCGTCCGTGCCAGACCGTGACCCGGCCCGCCCCGTGGACCTGCCACGCGCCGTTGCGCCCGACGACCGCCGTGTCCTCGTCGATACCGAGCACCGTCGACCCGCGCGGCGCCTGGAGCGCGACCATGGCGGACAGCGGCTCCGGCCAGGCGTCGTAGTGGGGCAGGACCGCAATCCCGTCGGCGAGGCCCAGGCCCTCCGGCCAGCGGATCGGGAACGGGAGCGGGAGCCGGAGCCTGGGGATGGCGCGGAAGTCCATCGTCCGGCCCGCGATCGCCATCGCGCCCGCGGAGCACCCGGCCACGACCGCGCCGCGCGCGTGCGCCGCGACGAGGGCGGCACCCAGCGGCGACTCGCGCAGGACTCGCAGCAGGTGCCGTGGGTGACCGCCGGACAGGTAGATGAGGTCCGCCTCGCCGATGGCCTGGAGCGCGGCCCCGTCGTGGCCCTCGGCGACCGTGCGCACGAGCACGGGCTCAACCTCGGCACCGAGCGCGGTGAAGTGCTCCACGCCCATGTCGGCCCAGGTATGAAACGTCGACTCGCCGTCAGGCGCGGATGCGGTGGGCAGGAGCACGACGCGCGGCCGATGGCGCGCGGTCGCCTCGAGCAGCCCCCGGTCGAACTCGGCCATCGGGGCGAGGAACTCACCGGCGCCGACCAGCGCCACGGGTCCGGGCATCGGCCGCAGCATAGTGCAGGTTCGCCGGAACGGCGGACGGGCGCCCGGGCGAGGGAATGGACGCCGTCCACGGGGCCTGCCACACTCCGCCGGCACGCACGGGAGATCCGGTGACCTCGTCCCAGCGCTGGACCATGCTCGCGGTCATCCTCGGCTCCGCGATGGTCTTCCTCGACGGCACGATCGTGAACCTGGCGCTACCCCGGATCGGGCGCGAGCTGCCGGTATCGATCGTGTCGGTCCTCGAGGGGCAGACCTACGTCGTCTCGGCCTACCTTGCGATCCTCGCCGCGCTCCTCGTGCTCGCCGGGGCGCTCGCGGACTACCACGGCCGGCGAAGGGTCTTCGCGATCGGCCTCGCCGGGTTCGGCATCGCGAGCGTGCTGTGCGGCCTCGCGCCCACGCTGGAGCTGCTCGTCGTGTTCCGGCTCCTCCAGGGTGCCGCGGGGGCCCTGCTCGTGCCCGGGGCGCTCGCCGTCATCACCGCCCTGTTCGAGGGCGAGGCGCGGGCCCGGGCGTTCGGCATCTGGGCATCGGCCACCTCGGCGACCTCGCTCATCGGACCCGTCATCGGCGGGCTGCTCGTCGACGCCGTGAGCTGGCGGGCCACGTTCCTGCTCAACGTGCCGCTGGTCGCGATCGCGCTCTGGGCGACCCTGCGCCACATGCCCGAGACGAAGGCCGAAGGCGCCACCGGCCGCTTCGACTGGCTGGGCGCGTTCGTGATCGTCGTCGCGGTCGGCGGGCTCGCGTTGGGGGCGATCCGCGGGCAGGACCGGCAGTGGGCGGACCCGCTCGCATGGGTGTCGCTCGTCGTTGGGCTCGTCGCCCTGGTCGCGTTCCCATTCCTCATGGCCCGTCGCCCGGACCCACTCATCCCGCTCGGGCTGTTCCGGCGTCGCCGGTTCGCGACGATCAACCTCTCGACGCTGCTGATCTACGGCGCCCTGTACACGATCTTCGCGTTCCAGG
>JANNHX010000495.1:0-10499 GCA_031404615.1 Chloroflexota bacterium | reverse complement strand
GCATCCCGTACGAGGCCCACGAGGACTCGCTCGACGTCCGGGGCCTGGGTGCGCGGCTGGCCGGCATCGCCCAGCGCCTCGGCACGAACCCGGCCACCCGTCAGGCCCGCGTCCTCCTGGAGCCCGGCCGGTTCCTGGTCGGCGCCTCGGGCGCCTACGTCGCGCGCGTCGTGGACCGCAAGGCCGTCGGCGGGCACCACGTCGTGATCCTCGACGGCGGCATCCACCACGTCCTCCGCCCCGTGCTCGTCGGCCAGGAGCACCGGGTGAAGGCCCTGACCGGCGTCGCGGCATCGGCCGCCGCATCCAACGCCCAGCGCTCTCCGGTCACCGTGGCCGGGCCGCTCTGCTCTGGCCTCGACGTCTTCGCCCAGGCCGCCGTCATGGCGCTGCCCGATCCGGGCGACCTCGTCGCCGTGCTCGACGTGGGCGCCTACGGGGCAACCGAGTCGATGCCGTTCTTCCTCTCGCACCCGCTCCCGCCGGAGGTCGCGCTCCGCGGCGGCGAGGCGTGGGTCTCGCGTCCGCGCGTGCACCCGGACACGTGGCTCGGGTGGCAGACGGGGGAACCCCCGGAGGCCTAGCCCAGCCGGCTGGACAGCGGCGCACCCAGGCTACGCGACGGCGCCCTTGGCCGGTGCGGCCGCCCCTCCGGCGGGGTTCGGCTTCGGGTTCGGCGGTGGCTCGGGCGGCGGCGCGGTGGTCATGTCGGCCCCCCCGCCCGACTCGAGCAGGTCGGCGTGCGCCCGCAGGTCCGTCGCTCGCGCGTGCATCCGCGTGCCAAGGTCGATGAACTGGTCGATGTACGGGCCGATGCTGGCCCAGGCGTCCCGGATCTCCTGGACGGTCACGCGAGGCATCCCGGTGAGGTCGCTGACCTGGCCGATGATCAGGTCGATGACCTGCTCGATGTTGGTGCAGCGCCCGAGCCCCTCGCTGAATGTCGAGATCTGGCCCCCGAGGGTGCCTGCCATCTCCGCGCACTGGGTCGCCAGGATCGCGAGCCACTCGCCGAGGTTGCCCGCCTGCGCCTGCGCCGCCTCGACCGGTCCGCGGATCGTGGCCTTGGCCGTGTCGAGAGCCTCGGTCACGCCAGACATCGCCTCGGTGATGGCCTCGTTCGCGGCCTCAGCGGCCTCGTTCGCGATGGCCTCCGCGGCGTCGGCCACCATGCCCTCGCCGATGTCCACGCTCGGCAGCGTGACGCTGGGCAGCACGAGCTCGTCCAGGGCTGCGAGCACCGTCGCGCAGGCCTCGTCGATCGCCGCAGTGTTCGCCGCCCCGTCGCTCGCCGCAACCCCCAGGGCCCGGACCATCTCGAGCTTGCGTGCCATGTCGTCCAGGCTCCCCGAGACGGCGTCGCGGATGAGCTCGAACGCGGACTTGCCGCCGGAGAGCGCCTCGGCGACCGCGTTGATCTGCGCGATCTGCTGGTCGGCGTAGGCCGAGAGGCCGTCGATAACGGCATTGATCCCGTCGTAGGTCGTGCGGGCCTGCAGCCCCTCGGACTCCACGACGAGCCCGGCCCCATCGAGGATCGCCGCCTGCGCTCGGAGGTCCGTCGGGCTGCCGACGTAGGCCGTGCGGCCCTCGGTGATCAGGCTGCCGAGCCAGACGCCAAGGACGCCGTTGACCGCCGAGATGATGTTCGGCGTGGCGTTCTTCATGAAGGCGGCCGCGAGCGTCAACGGCTGGCGCCCCTGCTGGATCGGGGCCGTGTTCGCCGCCCCGGCGCTCGCGAGGCTGATGACGTCGAGGGTGAGGTTGACGACGTCGCCCAGGATGTTCGCAGCGTAACCGTCCGCCAGAGCCCGCCACTGCCCGGCCTCGGCCGACGTCGGCGCGTGGTTCGCCTGGTAGAGGGACTCAACCTCCACGATGATGTCGGCACCCATCATGACTTCGTCGAGGACGACCTTGGTCGTGCTCAGCGCCTCGTTGGCTGCCGCGGTGAGCGGGGTGAACTCGGCGCCGACGACCGAGCCCGCGAGCCCGTCCTGGATCAGCTGGTTCACGTAGAGGATGTGGCCCAGCCCGTTGTTGCCGATGTTCACGACGTTGCGGAACACGATCAGGCCCGTCGCCAGGTCCGCGTTCTCGGAGTTCGGGATCGCGGCAATGTCGCTCGCGAAGTTGATGGAATCCGCCGCCAGCCCGCCGAGCAGCCCCCAGCCGGGAACGATGCGGGTGAGCTCGAGCACGGTCCTCGCGGGCGGCCCGTAGTCGGCCAGGATCTTGGCCCAGTCAATGCCGGTGCTCGCGGCCTCCGGAGCGGGCAGGCCGCCCGGGCCGGGCCTCACGGCGGGCGCCGGCTTGACGTTCGCACCCGGTCCAGGCGTCGCCCCGCCGTCGACGCTGATCGTGTTCCCGGCGGCCCCGCCAGCCGCCGAGCCGCCGGCTGTTCCGCCCTCGACGATTGGTGGCGGCGGCGTCTTGCGGGACTTGCCGCTCGCCGCGATCTCGCCCGCCTTGCCCGAGGCACCGGACCCGTCCGAACTGCCCGCGGAGCCGCCACCGGCACCCGGTGGGTCGCCTCCGCCCGACGCGCCACCGCTGGGTGTGCCGACCGTCATATCGGCCTGGCTGGACATCGCGGATGCCTGGCCGGACCCACCGCCACCCTCGACGGCTCGCTCGTCCTCGGCGGACCCAAGAGCGTCGGATTGGCCGCGTCGCGGCGGTCGCGCCAGCGTCTGCACCGTCGCCCGGTTGCCCGCCAGGCGCTGCATCGCCATGACCGTCGCCGGACCCATCGCGCGCGCGCCAGCCAGACTGGACGGCCCGCTCCCCTGGCCGTGGCGCATCTGTCCAATGTGCGCGGCGCCGATGAGCGCCGGCGATGCCGCGTCTGCGCCGTCGGCGTGCGCCGCACGTCGAAGCGCATCCTCCTGCTCGCGATCGGCGAGCCGGGCGCGCTCAGGCATGGTTCACCGCCGCACGGCACGGGTGCATGTTCGGATCGTGGCGGTCCGGTGGCCGAGATGCGCGGCAAGGGGGGCTGCCAATCGGGCAGGTCGTATGCCCGATCGGGAATCGCCGGGGACCAGCGAGGCAGCTCGGCCGATCCGGGCGGGCTCGGATCCTCCTGCTATACTCCCCCCTAGTATGACAGCGCTCCCCGAGACCCCCCAGCCCATCGAGATCGTCCTGCCCATCGAGGGCATGACCTGCGCCTCGTGCGTGAACCGCATCGAGCGCTTCCTCAAGAAGACGCCGGGGGTGGAGCTCGCGAACGTCAACCTCGCGACGGAGAAGGCGACGATCGTCGTGGACCCGTCCCGGGCCGGCCGCGACGAGCTGGTGAAGGCCGTGGAGGCCGCCGGCTACGAGGTCAGGGCCGAGGCCATGCCCACGCAGGACGCCGGGACCGCGACGAGCCTCGTGGCGGAGATGACCGCCGAGGACCTGGAGCGCGAGCGGGCCCAGCGCCAGACGCTGCTCCAGGCCGCGGTCGCCATCGGTGCGTCGCTCGTGTTCATGGTCCTGATGTTCACGCCGCAGACCGTCGTGGCGATGACGGACATCAACAAGCTGATCCTGTGGCCCGCGACCTTCATCCAGTTCTGGGCGGGCAGCCGCTTCTACCGGGCCGCGTGGCGCGCGGGCCGGCATGGCGGGGCGACGATGGACACCCTTGTCGCCGTCGGGACGAGCGCGGCCTGGGGCTACTCCGTCTTCGTGACGATGTGGCCGGAGGTCATCCACTCGGCGGGGCTGCACCCGGAGACCTACTTCGACTCGGCGACCATCATCCTGGGCCTCATCCTGCTTGGAAAGTGGCTCGAGACGCGCGCGAAGGGCCGCACGACCGGCGCGATCCGCCGCCTCGTGGGCCTGCAGGCGACGACCGCGCGCCGGATCCGCGGCGAACTCGAGGAGGACGTGGACCTCGCGATTGTCGTGCCTGGCGACCTGCTCCGTGTCCGCCCCGGCGACAAGGTGCCGGTCGATGGCGTCGAGGTCGAGGGCGAGTCGGCCGTCGACGAGTCGATGCTGACGGGCGAACCCATTCCCGCGACCAAGACGGCCGGCGACGAGGTCATCGGCGCGACGATCAACACGACCGGCAGCTTCGTGATGCGCGCAACCCGCGTCGGGCGCGACACCGCCCTGGCCCGGATCGTTGAGCTGGTCCAGCGCGCGCAGGGCTCCAAGGCCCCGATCCAGCGCATGGCGGACCGCATCAGCGAGATCTTCGTGCCGGCGGTGCTGGTGACGGCCGCGGCGACGTTCGTCGTCTGGTTCGTCTTCGGGCCCGAGCCGCGGTTCACGCTCGCGCTGACGGCCTTCATCGGTGTCGTGATCATCGCCTGCCCGTGCGCGATGGGGCTCGCCACGCCGACCGCGATCATGGTCGGGACGGGCAAGGGCGCCGAGGTCGGCATCCTCGTCCGGGGCGGCGAGGCGCTCGAGGCCGCGGGCCGCATCGACACTGTCGTCATGGACAAGACCGGCACGCTCACGCTCGGCAAGCCCGCGGTCACGGCCGTGATCCCGGCGTCGGGCATCGAGGCGGCGCGGGTCCTGGACCTCGCCGCGGCCCTCGAGACCGGCTCGGAGCACCCGCTGGGCGAGGCGATCGTCCGCAAGGCGCGCGAGGCCGAGCTTGGGTTCGCGAAGGTCGAGGGGTTCGAGGCGATCGTCGGCCGGGGGGTGCGCGGCCTCATCGACGGCGCCGAGGCGCTCGTCGGGAGCCGGCGGATGCTCGAGGAGCGAAGCGTGGACCTCGGCGCGCTCCTGGCGCAGGCCGACGCGATCGCCGCGGACGGCGGGACCGTGGTCTTCGTCGCCGCCGACGGCGTGGTGCTGGGTCTCGTCGCCATCACGGACCCGGTCAAGGCCGAGTCGGCGGAGGCGGTGCGCGACCTGCAGGCCTCGGGCCTCAGCGTCTGGCTGCTCACAGGCGACGCGCGCGCGACCGCCGAGGCCGTAGCCCGAGCGGTGGGCATCGCTCCGGACCACGTCATCGCGGAGGTCCTGCCCGGCGACAAGGACGCGACCATCGAGCGGCTCCAGGCCGAGGGCCATCGGGTCGCGATGGTCGGCGACGGCATCAACGACGCCCCGGCGCTCGCCCGCGCTGACCTCGGGGTGGCCATCGGCACGGGCGCGGACGTCGCCATCGAGGCATCGGACATCACGCTCGTCGGCGGCGACCCGCGGCTCGTCGGCTCGGCGATCGCGCTCTCGCAGGCGACGATCCGGGTCATCCGCCAGAACCTGTTCTGGGCGTTCGCCTACAACGTGCTGCTGATCCCCATCGCGATGGGGATCCTGTACCCGGCGTTCGGGATCACGCTCAACCCGGCGCTCGCGGCGGCCGCGATGGCGCTGTCCAGCGTCAGTGTCGTGACCAACTCGCTGCGGCTGCGCGCGGTGGACGTGCGCCCGGGGCACGTCACCCAGCTGCGCCCCCGGCCGCTGGGCATGGTCCGCGATGCGGCCTTCCTGGTCGTGATCGCGGTCATTGGGCTCGCGCTCGCGGGCGGCGTGCTCGCGGCGGACCGGGCGCTCGACGCCTCGATGCCGGCCGTTGTCGTGACGGCTGGGGCCGACGGCTCGATCACGCCGGCCGACATGACGGTGGCCGCGGGCGAGTGGACCGTCGTGCAGCTCGTCAACGAGGACGACGTGGTCCGCGAGTGGATGGTGGACGGGGTTCCGAACCTCGACCTCGTCGCGCGGCCGGGCCAGACGGCGAAGCTGCGGCTCAAGCTGGACGAGCCGGGCCAGTACACGATCATGAGCGGGATGGCGGGCGCGGGCGAGATGGCCGGCATGCTGGTCGTGGCGGCCCACTAGGGCCAGCCTTCGGCCGGCGGGTCAGGGCGTGGGCGACGGTGAGACCGGCGCCACCCCACAGGCCGGCAGCGCGGCCGTCAGGGTGTCGACCACGAGGTCCAGCGATGCTCCAACCTCGTCGACGAGGCGGTTGATCTCGGCATCCGAGCCGGTGCCGCGGCCGGCGTCCGCGACGGCGGCACCGAAGTCCCGGTAGGCGGCGAGGTGGCGCTCGACCGCGTCGCGGTACGGCGCGAAGCACGGGGCGACGGGCTGCTCGGCGAGCCACGCAAGGTCGTCGGTGGCCGCAGTGGAGAGCTCGTCGCCCGCCGTCGCGAGGCCGGCACCGGACGCCGTGCCAATGTGGTCGGTGACGATCTGCTGGAGCGCGGTCATCCGGTCGTTGACCCCGGGGACGAGGGCCCTGAAGAGGGCCAGGTCCTCGGGCGTCGGCAGGTTTGGCGCGAGGGTGGGGATCGCAGTGCCGGACGGAGCGGCCGAGGGTGCCGCGCTCGCACTGGCGCCCGGCGTGGGCGTCGGCTCCCAGGCGCGACCGACGAGCGGATCCACGACGAGACCCGCGAGTGCGACGGTGATCGCGAGGCCCGTAGCCCCCGCGGCGAGGCCGAGCGAGGGCCGGACGCCGGGCCGGACGGGCTGGCGCCCGGGGTCCGGCGCGACCACGGCCCCCTCCGCGATCTCGATCGCGCCGGGCCGCCGCCGGCGCATCGTCACGACGGCCGCGACGAGCAGCGCCGCGTACGGCGGCCCGAAGAGCAGCTGCCCGAGCGCCTGGACGCCTGTCTCGTCGGTGCCCCCGACGATCGTCCGCGTCCCGGCGACGAGGAGGAGGGCAGCACCCTGCCGCCCGAGCGAGCCGAGGACCCGCGCCGGCCGGACGGGTGACGGCTCGTTGAGCTCCCGCGACCCGAAGATGAGCTCGCGGAAGGACGGGAACAGCACCGCCGCGAGCACCAGCACCGAGGCGACCGCGGGCGGCACCAGCGTCCCGCCGTGGGCCATCAGCGTCGAGACGGCGAGCACCAGCGCGAGGCTCCCGGCATCCGCACCGGTCCGGCGGCCCGCGACCAGGGCCGCCGCCAGGGCGGCCACCACGACCGTGAGGAGCGCGTCGAGCGTCACGAGGTCCACTCCAAGCGGATTGGCGGCGTCGCTCGGCACGATCCCCGTCGCGATCGCGACGACGACGAACAGGGCCCGCGGCGCCAACCAGGCGCCGGCCACGGCGAGGAACCCGCCGGTCGCGACATGGCCCCGCCGCAGGAGCACGAGACCAGCGACGAGAGCGGCAGGCACCGTCGCGACCTGGAGCGGCTGGATCAGGTCCCCGGCGAGGCCGCCCAGCCGGATCGCCGCCGTGAAGGGTCCCTCGACGGGCAGGAGCAGGAGGATCCCCGCCGCGACCACGCACGCCCCGCCGATCACCGAGCCCGCCGTGAAGCCGCCGACCACGAACCGCATGCCGGGCCGGATGCCCCGCTCGTCGATCCGCGGCGAGGCCCGGTAGGCGAGCCAGATGGCCGCGCCGGCAGCGAAGATCGCGGCGATCAGCCAGGCGACGATCCCGCGCCCGGCCGAGCCAGACCAGGCGCCCGCGGCGCCGCCCAGGGATTCGGGCAGGCGCCCGAGATAGCCGAGCGCCAGCCAGCCGATCTTCGCGGTCACGAGCGCGATGAGCAGCCACGGCGCCCGATCCACGCGCCGGACGATCGGCGCCGCGAGCTCAGCTCTGCTCGCGCGCGCCCACGTGGCGGCCTCCCAGAGCACGATCGGCGCGAGGACGAGTGGCAGGATGCGGGCCAGCGCTCCGTAGAGGGGCGCGGCGACGGCGGCGGCCCCAACGTGCAGCACGTCCGGGAACGCCTCCATCCCGACGGGGCGCGGCGTCGGAATGGCCACGCTCCCGGCAAGGCCGACGAGGTACGTCGCGGCGAGCAGCAACCCCGGCACGGCCGCCAGGGCAGTCACGAGGCGGCTCGCGGGCCGTGCCAGCCCGTCCGGCGGCGGCACGAGCCCGCCGAGCACAAGCAGCAGTGCCGCCACGATCGCCCCGCCGCACCCGATGGAGATGACCCATGGGGCGAGCGGGTCCACTTCCGCGACCGCCGAGGCGAGGGGCAGCTGGGCCAGCGCGGAGGCGCCCATCGAGAGGTTGACGCCTGCCACTGCGAGGATCACGATCCGCGTCGAGCGGCGCGGCACGACCAGCGCGGAGGCGACCAGTGCCATGGACGCCGGCGCGAGGCCGAGCAGGAATCCGGCCACGCCCAGGTTGGGCACCGGCACGGGCGCGCGCTCGCCGACGAGCGTACCGGGCAGCAGCAGGATCCCGCCCGGGAACGGCATGGCCAGCGCAGCCGCGAGGATCGCGAGCGAAGCGAGGATCACGAGCCCGAGCGCAACCAGGGCGGGCCACCGGGCCGCCGGCGCGAGGCTGCCGAATTGCAGCCGTCCCTCCGCGATGGCCGTGCGCAGGCTGACCGCACCGGACGCGGCGGCGGGATCGGCTGCCGTCTCTCGGTCCGGCGGGACGCCTGGTGCGGTCACGGATCCTCCTGCTGGGGTCCGCGGAGCATACCGATCGCGCCGGACCCGCGGCGGGGTCCCGCGCGTACACTCGGGTGCGTGACCGACAGCCCGCTCGAGCCCGTCCCGCCCCGCCCGGTCCGCTCCCGGATCGAGGTCCCAGCCGACCCGCGCGACATGCCCGGCGACTTCCCGCACCGGTTCGAGGTCCGGATCCGGTTCGGCGACACGGACGCGATGGGCCACACCAACAACTCGCGGTTCCTCACGTTCTGCGAGTCGTCGCGCATCGACTACTGGGAGGCCGCGACGGGCGAGGCGTTCGCCCTCGTCACGCACGGCGCCGAGGAGTCGCTGATCCTCGCCGAGATCCGGGTGACGTACCGCTCCCCGTCCTACTTCGGCGAGCTGCTCACCGTGGAGTCGCGGCTGGGCCGCCTCGGGCGGACGTCGTTCACCCTCGAGCACCGGGTCACGGCGTCGGAGTCGGCGCGGGGACATGCCCGGCTCGTCGCCACGGCTGAGGACGTGCTGGTCCTGTACGACTACGCGACGGCGCGCCCGCGGGTCATCCCCGACGACATGGTCGCGCGCCTGGGGGCCTACGAGGACCGGACTCTCCGCGGCTGAGCAGCCCTGAACACGGTGCCGTGATGCCGCGTCTCACCCCCGGCGTTCCAGACTGGAGGCCACAACGATGACCCAGTACTCGGTCGTAACGTTTGCCCCGGTCAACGGCGTGAATCAACATCGAGCCCCCGTCGTGTGGTCGAAGATGCCGGTCACCGTCACCCCTTCGTTCACGGGCGAGCACCTTCCAGATCTCTGATCCGCCCGGATCAACTCGCCAGCATCGCCTCGCGCAGGATCGCGACCGCCCGCTCGTGCTGGCCCGTCTCTGCCAGCAGCTCGGCCCAGTCGCTCATTGAATCCCGGATCAGGTCCGGAGATCCGGTTGCCCGCGCCCGGTCGGCCGCACGCTCGGCGAGCTCCAACGCGCGGGACAGATCGCCGCCGGTTCGCTCGATCCGGCCGAGCGTCCGCGGCGCGCTGACCGCCGCCTTCTCGTAACCGGTCCCATCGGCCAGCGCGAGCGCGGCATCGGCGAGCCGTCGGGCCTCGTCCCGCGCGCGATCGCAGGCAGTTATGTGGACACATCAATGTGGTAATGTGTCCACATGGCCGATGTCGGGATCCGGGAACTGAAGCAGCGACTCTCCGAGTATCTGGACAGGGCGGAGCGGGGAGAAGTCCTGCGGGTCACTGACCGCGGGCGACCGAAGGCGGTGCTCGGCCCGGTGCCGGGCCGAGCACGCGTCGAGGATGGGATCCGCGCCGGCTGGATCACGCCGGGCACGGGTTCGCCGCTCGGCCCGACGCACCGGTCGAGAGCGTCCAGGCGGGTGCTCGACGTCCTGGCCGAAGACCGCGGCGAGTGAGCACCTACGTCGATTCGAGCGCCCTGCTGAAGCGCTACGTGGAGGAGGCGGACTCGGCCGCCGCGGACGCGTTGCTGCGGGCCGACGCCGGGCTGTTGACGGCCCGGCACACGATCGTCGAGGTCCGCCGCAACCTCGCTCGCCTTCTCTCGGGGCGCGACCTCGCGGCCGCGCGAGCCGCCTTCGCCGACGATCTGCGCTCGTTCTCCATCATCGAGCTCGACGCTGCGACCTGCGAGTCGGCAGCCGCGGTCGCGGAGGCTACCGGCGTGCGAACGCTCGACGCCCTCCATCTGGCAGCCGCGCAGCGGGTCTCGGCGCCCGGGGTGCTCTTCCTGACGTTCGACCTGCGCCAGGCGCAGGCGGCCCGCGCACTCGGCTTCGCCGTCGTGACCGCCTGAGGCAGGCGATCCGCCGCTGGCGACTGCCTCAGGCGCGCATGGCGTGCGGCCCCACATGGTCCTGCTCGCGGCATGAGTACGGCCGTGCCGGCGCCCGACGACCTGCTCGCCCCGCGCGAGCGGACCGTCGAGGACCGCAGTGGGGGCTGCCGGTCTCGGCTCATCATGGGATCCCCGGGCACCTGACCGCCTTGGTGGACCTCGCCGACTCGCTGACGTGTCCGACCAGGTCGAAGCATCGCTCCTGCGCAGGACGCCAAGGAGCCGGTGATCTGCCACGAGCGGCACGACGGCACCGTTGCTCATCCAGCCGGCAAGCTCCAGCAGATCC
>JANNHX010000494.1:0-2506 GCA_031404615.1 Chloroflexota bacterium | reverse complement strand
CTCGACACCACGGTCGGCGACGGCTCGCTGACGGTCATGGCCGGCCCGTGCTCCATCGAGAGCCGCGACCAGCTGATGGAGACGGTGGACTTCGTCGCGGACCACGGCGCCACGATCATCCGCGGCGGCGCGTTCAAGCCGCGAACGAGCCCGTACAGCTTCCAGGGCCTGGGTGTCGAGGGGCTGCGCTACCTCGCCGAGGCCCGAGCGCGCTCGGGCATGCCGGTCGTCACCGAGGTGATGGAGCCGTCCCAGGTGGACATCGTCGCCGAGTACAGCGACATCCTCCAGATCGGCACCCGCAACATGCAGAACTTCTCGCTGCTGCTCGCGTGCGGGCGCGCCGGACGGCCGGTCATGCTCAAGCGCGGCTTCGGCAACACCATCGAGGAGTGGCTGATGGCTGCGGAGTACATCGCGTCGGCGGGCAACAGCCAGATCATCCTGTGCGAGCGCGGCATCCGGACGTTCGACAACGCGACCCGCAACACGCTCGACCTGACGGCCGTGCCGCTGATGCACCACCTGACCCACCTGCCGGTCGTGGTGGACCCGTCGCACGCCACCGGCAAGCGCTGGCTCGTGAAGCCGCTCGCGATCGGCGCCGTGGCCGTGGGCGCGGACGGGATCATGGTCGAGGTGCACCCGCGCCCGGACGAGGCCCTCTCCGACGCGGAGCAGCAGCTCGACTTCCCGATGTTCGAGTCGATGATGGACGCGATCACGGGCGTGCACTCGCACGTGAAGGACCTCCACGGCGACCTCCTGCGCTCGATCGGGGGCTGACCCGCGATGACGGCCCCGTCCCCCGACACCGTGGTGGTGCGCCCCGCGACGCGCCTGCGCGGGTCGCCCGCGCTGCCCGGCGACAAGTCCGTGTCGCACCGCGCGCTGCTGCTCGCGCTGCTCGCGCAGGGTGAGAGCCGGATCGCGGCGGCCGGGGATGGGGCGGACGTGCGCTCGACGGCGGGCGTCGCGGCCGCGCTGGGAGCCACGGTGGAGCGGGCGGCGGAGCGGGCAGGCCGCGTCGACTACCGCGTCAGCAGCCCGGGCGGCGACGCGCTCACCGAGCCCGACGCGATCCTGGACTGCGGCAACTCCGGCACGACGACCCGCCTCGTGGCCGGGCTCCTCGCGGGTCGCCCGCTGTTCGCCGTGCTGGACGGTGACGCCTCGCTCCGGCGACGGCCGATGGGTCGCGTCACGGAGCCGCTGCGCGCCATGGGCGCGACCTTCGCCGGGCGCCGCGCGGGCACGCTGCTGCCGTTGGCCGTCACGGGCCGCGCGCGCCTCGTCCCCATCGACTATCGGACGCCCGTCCCCAGCGCCCAGGTCAAGTCGGCGATCCTGCTGGCAGCCCTCGCGGCCGACGGCGAGACGCGCGTGACCGAGGCCGTCGCCACCCGCGACCACACCGAGCGCATGCTCCGCGCCCGCGGCGTCGCGGTGGACGAGACGACCGGACCCGACGGCGAGCACATCGTGACGCTGCGCGGCCCGGCGAGCGTGGCCCCGATCAGCGAGACCGTCCCGGCCGATCCCTCGGGCGCCGCCTTCTGGCTGGTCGCCGCCGCGATCCACCCGGACGCGGAGCTTCGGCTGGAAGGGGTGAGCACGAACCCGACGAGGCGTGCCATCATCGACATCCTCAGGCGCATGGGCGCCTCTATCGAGGAGCACGACCTCCCGGCCCCCGGCGGGCCGGACGGCGAGCCCCTCGCGGACCTCGTGGTCCGGTCGAGCGAGCTCCGGGGCATCGACGTCTCCCCCGCCGAGGTGGCGGCGGCGATCGACGAGATCCCGATCCTCGCCCTGGCCGCCGCCATAGCGTCCGGCACGACACGGATCCGGGGCGCAGGGGAGCTCCGACACAAGGAGTCCGACCGCATCGCCGGGATCGCGGACGGCCTCATCGCCCTCGGTGCGGACGTCCGTATCGAGGGGGACGACATCGAGATCCGCGGGGGCGCGCGCCTGTCAGGCGCCGTCACCGAGACCCTGGACGATCACCGGCTGGCGATGACCTTCGCCGTGGCCGGCCTCATCGCCGAGGGCGAGACGACCGTGCTCCGACCTGGTTCGGCGGCCATCTCGTACCCCGGCTTCTTCCGCGAACTGGAAGGAGTGCGCGCATGACGAAACGCGTCGTCCTCATCGGCCACCCGGTGGCCCATTCGCTCTCGGGCGCGATGCAGCAGGCGGCCTTCGACCACTTGGGCATCGACGCGGCCTACGAGCTGTGGGACCGCTCGCCCGCGGAGCTCGCGGAGGCGGTCGCGGTGCTCCGTACCGAGGACTTCCTGGGCGCCAACGTGACGATCCCCCACAAGGAGCGGGTCGTCCCCCACGTGGACAAGGTGACCGAGGAGGCGCATGCGACCGGCGCGGTCAACACCATCACCAAGGAGGGCAAGAAGCTCGTCGGGCACAACACGGACGTGCCGGGCTTCAAGGTCGCCCTGGACAGGCTCGTCGGCCGCCAGAAGATGCCGCGCCACGCCGTGGT
>JANNHX010000493.1:0-6877 GCA_031404615.1 Chloroflexota bacterium | reverse complement strand
CGGCTCGGGAGACTCGGACGGCTCGGGGCTCCCTGACGGGGTCGGTGCCTCGAACGTGGCGTCGGGGGTGTCGGTGGTGTCGGTGGGCTCGGCGGTCTCGAGCGGCAGGGACGGGATCTCGACCGACGGGCTCGGCGAGCTGCGGTCGCCCAGGAGCCCGAGGGCCCCCGCGGCGGCATAGCCCGAGCCCGCCGTCAGCCCGACGACGAGCAGCACCAGGGCGAACGCCTGGGCGCGCACCGCGACCGGGAAGCCGCCGCTGAAGCTGACCCGGAAGGCGTCGCGGACCGAGACGAGGAGGCCCAGCAGCGCCACATGGCGCAGGGCGCTCCCCGCGGCGATGACCGGGGCCGGCACGGGCTCGAGGGCGATGGCGCCCATGACACGGTCGGCGAAGCCTGCCGACGCGCTGATCCCGTCGCGGGCGGCGATGCCCTCGAGGTCGCGCGCCAGGCGGGTCTCGGCGGCGAGCTCGTCGGGTGCCAGGCCCGCGACGCCGTCGAGCTCGTGGGGACCGAAGGGCCGCGGACCGCTCACTGGTCGGCCTCCTCGAGCGCGCGGCGCAGCCGCGCGAGGCCCCGGTGGAGGTGGGTCTTGACCGTGCCCAGGGGCCGGTCGGTCGCGGTCGCGATCTCGGCCAGCGAGCGCTCGGCGAAGAAGCGGAGCGCGACGACCTCCCGGTACGGCTCGTCGAGCGAGGCGACGGCCGCCCGGACCTGGGCGTCACGCTCCGAGCGGAGCATGGTGGTGGCGGGGTCCACGGCGTCGCCCGCGCCCATGGTGCGGAACCGCTCCTGCCCGGGATGGTCCGCCTCGGCCGCGAGCGGGTCGAGCCAGGTCACCTGCCGCCGGGTCTGCGAGCGCCGGATGGCCAGGCGCACCGCGATCCGGCTCAGCCAGGCGCCGAACGCGCCGTCGGCGCGCCAGGTCCCGAGCGAGCGGTATGCGATCACGAAGGCCTCCTGTGCCACGTCCTCGGCTTCCGCCCGGTCGCCCAGGATGCGCGCGCAGGCCGCGACGACCGACGGGCCCTCCCGGTCCACGAGGACGCGGAAGGCGTTGCGGTCGCCGGCAAGCACGGCATCGACGATCGTGCGGTCATCGCTGGTGGCTCCGGGGTCGTCGCGGATGCCTGGGGTCGCGTTGGCCAGTGGTCTCTCCATCCCGTGGGGAGGCGAGTGTGCCGGATACGGGGAGGCGGTGGGTCGCCGGTCGGCTCAAGGGCGTGACCCTTGCGCACCGCTCGACGCCCACCGCGATCGGATGCCTGGTGGCTCAGCCGCTGCTTCTGCTAGCCGTCGCTGCCGTGGCCGTCGCTGTCGTCGGTCGGCTCAGCGGTCGCGTCATCGTCGCTCGGCTCCGCCGTGGCCGTCGGGCGCGGGGTGGCCGAGGCCTTGTCGTCGTCATCGCGATCGTCGCCGTGGTCGTCGGTCGCATCAGGGCTGGCGCTCGCCTTGTCGTCGTCATCGCGATCGTCGCCGTGGTCGTCGGTTCCCTCGGGGCTCGCGCTCGCGTCGGGGCTGGCACCGTCGTCCGTCGCCTCGGGGGACCCGCTGGCCTCCGGGGACTCGCTCTCGTCCTCGATCTCGGGGGTGCCGGTCGGGTCGGTCGATGCCGTCGGGTCGGCAGTCTGGCCGGCGTCGTCGCTCGCCGTGGCGACGGGGTTCCCTTCGTCCGAGCGCGGGCTCGAGACGAAGCCGGAGGTCGCGAAGGCCGCGCCGGCCACCAGGAAGATGGTGACGGCGGCCGTCCCGACGGACCGGATCATCGTGTTGGTGAGACGCATCGAGCTGTGCTCCGGGCGGTGCGGCAACCCTCGCTGGTGCCGCTATCACCGCTCCTGAGACAGTTGCACGTGCAAAGGTTTCAGTCCGTGGCGCGTGCGCACCGGGCTGTCGTTCAGCGCGCGGAGGGTGGGCAGCCGGCGCGGGTGCGTCGTCGTCGGCGTCACGCGCCCTCGCTGGGCGTGTGTGTTGGTGGCCCCCTGTGTGAAATGCTGTTGTCATTAGCACGGGTGGGGCAGTCGTTGGATGGCCATCTAACGACGTGTGCTGGACGCAGCGTAGCCCACCGCAAAGTCGGCGGATGGCCGAACCCCGCACACGCGATACCGTGCGGGCGAGTTGACGGAATGCCCGTTCCCCCGATCGCTGGAGCGTCCGTCCCAGCCGCGTCACTGCGCAGAGACCGCGCATGGCCGGGCACCAGTAGGTAGGCTCGCGACGGAAGGTGCGGCACTTCTGGCGCATCCCGTCACATGGCCAGAGGATTACCGGGGGACAGTCATGACCGTCTGCGGCGATCGGATCATCGGTTGCGTTCCGGAACAGGACGCAGCCGCGGCGCATCGGGCAACCAACGCCCGCCTGCTCGCGGGGCCCGGCACGGGCAAGACTCGCACGATCGTCGAGTTGATCCTGTCGCTGATCCAGAGCGGGGACGCGCAGGCGAACGAGATCCTGTGCCTCACCTTCACCCGCGCAGCCGCCGCCAACCTCGGCGCGGGCACGCCTCGACCCCGGGTCGTGGATGACTGGGAGGAACGCCACATCGTCTGGGAGGACCTCAAGGTCGCTCTCGGAGAGCGGACGATCAAGCAGGTGAAGATCCGGCTCGGCGGGCTCGCCGCCGCGTGGGAGACGAACCCCGACGACGATCCCGCCACGGTGTTCGCCGACGCGGAACTGCTCGGCGCCCTCGATCAGCACAAGCGCCAATACGGCTACATCCTGCGCTCCGAGCTCGTGTATCTCCTCAAGCAGACGCTCGACCAGGACCCCGACTTCCGGTTCACGGGCGAATACAAGTGGGTGATCGTCGACGAATACCAGGACCTCAATCGCTGCGACATCGCTGTGATCGACCAGATCCAGGGCCGCGGGTCGCTGCTGTTCGTGGCTGGCGACGACGACCAGAGCATCTACCAGCAACTGCGGCATGCCCACCCCGACGGCATCCGCCAGTTCGACACGACGCACGCCGCTGCCGACCTCAGACTCGCCACCTGCATCCGATGCGACCGGGCGATCATCCGTGTTGCCACCTCGGTCATCCGCCAGGAGGTCGGTCGAACGCCAAAGGCGATCGAGCCCCACGACAACGCGGGCGAAGGTGTCGTGGAGTCGCTCATCTTCGACGACACCGGGGACGAGGCTCGCGGCATCGCCGCCCTGGCTGACGCGTTCATCCGGGCCGGGATCGCCCCGGACCAGGTGATGGTCCTCATCCGCAGCGACAGCAATGGCCGGTTCTCGACGCCGATCTTCGACGCGATGCAGGACATCCGCGTGCCGTCGGAGGTCCGACCGACTCCAAGTCGACGCTCAACGAACGGCCTGGACGCGCCGTCCTCGCCTACCTGCGGCTGGTCGTCGACGACCGTGACCACCTTGCCTGGCGAACCGTCTTCACCGAGGCGGGACTGGGTCTCGGTGACAGGGCGATCGAGGAACTGCACGCCGTCGCGGTGGCCAACAACGGCCAGGCGCTCGCGGACGTGATCGATCGTGTGGTCGATGATCCGGCGCTCTGTCCGCGCCGCGGCCGTCAGATCGTGGCTGCGGTCGCGGGGGTGCGGGCGCTCGTGGATGAACTCCGGGCCGAGGTGGCAGCGGCGGAGGACGTCGCACAGGCGATCGAGTGGGTCATCGCCAAGTTCCCCGCCACCTTCGGCGACCTCACCCTGGTGAAGGGCGAACTCGACGCCATCCGCTTCGAGTCGAACGCAGGGGACCTCGCGGAACTGTTGGGCCAGGTCTCGCTCCGCCGCGAGCAGGAGCAGGAGGCCATCCGGCCGAACACGGTCAACATCATGAGCATGCACAAGGCGAAGGGCCTCGACGCCTGCGTCGTGATCGTTGCGGCACTCGACGAGGAGTTGATGCCCGGCCCCAACAACCGCGACGAGGAGCGCCGCCTGCTCTACGTGTCGCTGACGCGCGCGCGGCACGCATTGTTCGTCACCCACGCCCGCAGGCGGACCGGCCAGCAGGCGCAGAGCGGGATCCATACGCGATATCCCCACAGCCGCACGTCCTTCCTCAACGCAAGCGGGCTGACGGCCCGGGCAGGCCGGGAGTTCGCCGGGGCCTTCACGCCGGACCTTGCCCGGCTGACTCCGCTGCCGAACCCCGAGGTGGAGCACCCGGAGGGCGACTGAGGCGTCGCGATGGTCGCCGGCCTGATTGCCGCGACCGGCCTACTGGTGCTCGATATCGATCAGCACGACGCCCTCGAGCCCCTCGACCTCGACCAGATCGTCGACGCGAGCGCGCTCCAGAAGTCTGCTGGCCCACGTGGGGAGATCCTGGTCGACCTGTCCACGACCGGCACCCATCGCCTCCAGCCGGTCCTGGATCCGCTCCAGCCGCTTGTCCGGGTCGGGCCCGCAGCACACGAGGTCGGACCACGGGACCGAGATCGGCGCCACCGATCCGAGGCTGTGATCAGCGGCATTGACGAGGGTCTGGATGCCGGCGGCCGGGGCGATCATGCATCCGGACAACTCGGAGGCGTCCTCGCATGAGGCGCCCCACGTCAGCCCGAGTGTGGGCCCGGGCTGGCCGTTGTAGAGGCAGTAGATCGCGGGCATCGTGCCCGCGTCGGAGATCAGGTTGTCCACCTGGCGCGTGCCATTGCTCTGGGTGTGCCCGAGATAGGTGTAGGCCATGCCGGCGTCGTCGAGCTTCTTGGCCTGCACGCGCATCCGCAGCCAGCCCAGTCGGCCTGAGCCGATCGCCCACTCCCAGTCCCCGCCATTCTCCGCCTCCGCCCGGGCCGTGAAGCGGCGCACATGGACCTCGCGCGGATGCCGCGAGACGAGCTCGAAGAGGTTGAGGTCGGTGATCGAGGTCTCGGAGGGGACGAGCCCGTTCGCGCGGCCCTCGGTCAGCCACACCTGGGTCCGGACGGAGATAGCCCGGAAGGTGCGGCACAGCCTCGATGGAGCCGCGGCACGGGCCGCGGCTGAAACGAGGAACGGCGACCAGGTCTGCATTTCAGGTCCGGGCCACCATCTCCATGCGCCGCTCCCACGTCCCCTCGGGGAACGGCAGTGACGTCGCCGGGTGGGAGACCCACAGGAGCGCGTCGAGGATGCGGACCTCGGTGCGGACGAGATGCATCTTCTCGAGGTCCACCTTCGTCTGCCCGAGCCGGAGGTGGTTGGCGCGCCCGACCGCGTAGAACCAGTCGAGCAGGCCGGCCGGGGTCCGCCCGGTGCCCCCGGCCATCTCGACCACGAGACGGTCCAGGATCGGGAACAGGAGCGGTCGCTTGGCGTGGAGCACCTTCGTGACGACGGCGAGGTTCCGGTAGGGGCCGAGCAGCGCGGTGATCGCGGCGTCAAGGCGCTCGCGCACCGTCGGCCACTCGGCTTCGGGGACCTCGAACAGGCCGATCCGCGTGAGCGGGATCTCCGTCAGGAAGGCCAGCGTGTCCTCGGTGTCGAGGAAGCCGGCCCACGCGCCGATCGGGCTGCGCGCCCGCATCGTGGTGTTGATGTTGGTGATGTCCGCGCGGGTGATCCGGCCTGGGTCCGTCGTGCCCACGCGGTCGTCGTAGGCATACGGGCCGACCGAGGCCGGGTCCCGGGAGAAGTAGTGGTAGGCGAGTTCGCCCGGGTGCGCGATCACGAGCGTCGGCCCCCCATCGAGGCGGTCGATGCGCACCGTCGCAGGGATGATGAGACCGTCGGGCAGGTCGTCCCGGTCGTCGTGCGCCATGTCCCCTCCTGGATCGGCATTCAGCCCGAGTATGCGCGTCGCGGGCGACCGGCCGCCGGCTCGACTCGAGGCTTCTCACTGCACGGCGCTCCACGCCGACAGCGCTCTTGCTCCCACCGATTCCTGCGGAGCCGGGGGCTCCGGTGAGAACCGCGAAAATCGCCTGCCAGGGTTCTTGTACCAGAATCGATTCTGCTGGAGACTGCTTGTAGAGGTCGCTGGCCAGCGCACCGACATTCCCCCCTTTGGCTTGGAGGATTTGCCGTGCGTGCGAACGCTCGAACCGTCACTCGAACCCTGTCTTCGACGAGGATCGGTCACCCCCCTTGCGCGCCCGACCCACAGGAAGCGCGCGTTTTCGCCATAGTTGGGCCGTGACGATCGAGGGGGACATGGCTGGCCGCGCACCGCTCTTCATTCCGGACCGCACGCCCGAGGACCTGGACGGCGACCCGTTCGTGGTCGGACCGGTTGCAGATCGCATCGCCGCCGTCATCAGGGCCGTCAAGCCTCCGACGACGATCTCGCTCTCGGGATCCTGGGGCGTCGGCAAGACAACGCTTGTCGAGGAGGTCAGGCGCAGGCTGCCGGGTGCCCGGATCGTCCTCGTCGACGTCTGGACCGAGGACCTCGAGCACCTGCGGCGCACGCTCGCCGTGGAGATGGGCGCGGCCCTCGCGGACAAGGACGATCCTGCGGCCCAGGAGGCTGCCCGTAAGGCGACCGCCGAGGATCTGGACAAGGCCACCCGGGCCAGTGTCACCGACGACCTCGAGCCCACCTACGTGTGGGCGGCGTTCCGGAAGTTGCTGCCGGAGATCAAGTCCGCGGGTGCGAAGGCGCTGGTGGCATTCGAGTTGTTCGTCGCCCTTGTCGTTATCACGCTGCTGTGGGTCGTGAACAACTGGCCCCTGGCCGCCGTCTCGGTCATCTCCACCATGAAGGCGGAGCGGCCGCGGGACAGGTCGTCGGAGGCGCCGACCCGCGTGAAGATCCGGTCGGCCACGCCGACCCGGGCGCGCCGCGCCGGCACGAAGCCGCCCATCTGCGCCAGCAGCACGCACAGCGCCGCCTGGCGCATCACGGTGGACTTGCCGGCCATGTTGGGTCCGGTGATGACCAGGAAGCAGCCGTGGGCCTCCGAGGCCGGGTCG
>JANNHX010000492.1:0-9919 GCA_031404615.1 Chloroflexota bacterium | reverse complement strand
TCCAGCCGGTGTACGCGGCGTCGGCCGGGGGCTTCGTCGCGGGCTCGAACGGGGCCGTGATCCAGCCCCGCGCAAGGAATTCGCCCGCCGGGTCGCGGACGAACTCGTTGCGGATCAGCGGGTCGATGGGCATCCCGAGCGAGAGCCCGATCGTCTCGAAGATGATCGATAGCGGGTCCGTGGGTGGCGTCGCCCGGAGGTCGTAGACGCCCTCGAAGGCGATGCGCATCACGAGGTCGGACTCGAGGCTGGAGCGGCCCTCGATCGCGTCCCGGAGCCGGGCGTCGGTCTCCAAGGCGGTCCGGAGGTCCCGTGCCGTGAACCACGCGCACGGGTCCGCGTTCGGCCGGCGGGCGTAGAGGCCGGCGAGGCCGGCGATGAAGGCGCCGGCGATCACCTCCGACTCGGCCCCGACGAAGATGTCGTTCGCGAACTCCGGGCCGAGCGATGCGGCGGGGTCGAACTCGACCTCCTGACACGCGAGGTCCGTGGCGGGCACCGGGGTCGTGGGCACGGAGACCGGCGGGGACGGGACCACCGTCGCGCCGCAGCCGAACAGGACGCCGGCGGCCAGGATCAGGAGGGTCGAACGAAGGGCGCGGGGATGACGGGTGCGCACGGCATGCCCTCTGCGAACGATGGGCGTAGGCCAACGAGACGCCAGCCGCACGCCGACTGTGGCGTGCGCCACCGCCTGCTACGCCGTCAGCGCGTCGAGCAGCGAATCCCAGCCCGCCAGGTACGCATCGACGTCCTCGTCCTGGGCCGGCACGGAGCAGACGGGCCCCGCCCCCACGATCGCCTCCCAGACGCCGCAGTTCGCCAGCCAGACGCGGATGAGGCGGGTCAGGAGCTCGTCGGCGCACGCGCGACCCTCGGCTCCGGACCGGATCGGCGCCGGCTGGACCGTGTACCCGGAGCGCGGCCCCAGGTGGTGGATGTGCCACGGCAGCCCGTGCCGCTCAACGGAAGCCCGCATCCCGGCCGCGAGCCGCTCCCCCAGCCGCGCGGTGTGGGCGTACGCCTCCGGGACCAGGATCTCGGTGAGGACCGCGCGCGCCGCGGCCATCGCGAGCGCGTTGCCAAAGATCGTGCCGCCGGTCGCGACGAGGTCCGATCGCTCCCCGTCCGGGCCCTTGCGCTGGACCAGGACCTCCGCGACCTCGTCGCTCATGCCCCAGGCGCCGAACGGGAGGCCGCCCGCGATCGACTTGCCGATGGTCACGATGTCGGGCGCGAGCCCCCACCGCCGCGTCAGCCCGCCCGCACCCACGACCTGCGTGTGGGTCTCGTCGATGGCGAGGAGCGTGCCGCTCTCCCGGGTCACGCGGCGGAGCTCCTCGTGGAAGCCCTCGTCGGGCAGCAGCAGGCCGATGTTGTTCGTGATCGCCGCCTCGGTGAGCACGATCGCGACGTCGCGACGCTCGAGGGCCCGGGCCAGCGCCGCCGGGTCGTTGAACTGGACGATGACGGTGCCGTCGACCGTCTTCGCGGGCACGCCCCGCTCCTCGATCACCACGCGGCCGACGTCGTCCAGCTCGACCAACGTCTCGTCGAAGTGCCCGAGGTACTTGCCGTCGAACAGGAGGACCTTCTCGCGCCCGGTCACGACGCGGGCGACGCGGATGGCCTCGGTGTTGGCGTGGGTCGCGGAGCTCGTGTACTGCCACTTCGGCAGCCCGAACCGCCGGCCCAGCTCCTCGGACACGACGATCGCGTCCTCGCCCGGGAGCAGGAACTGGTTGCCGCGGACCATCTGCTGGCTCACGGCCCGGACCAGGGGCTCCGGCGCGTACCCGCAGAACATCGACATGTCCGCGATGTTGAAGTCGTGGTACTCGTGGCCGTCGACGTCGGTGAAGCGGGCTCCCCGGCCCTCCGCGACGAACATCGGCGCGTGGTGGTACGAGCCCACGTGCCAGGCCATCGGGACGCCGTTGGGCATCACCGCGCGGCCGCGGGCGAGGAGCTCGGCGGAGCGCGGGTGCGAGGCGGCGAACCGGGCGTCCTCGGTGTTCTTGAGGTCGCGGACGCGGTCGCGGTCGACGCCGGACCGGGGCTGGGGCGAGGCTGGCATGGCGCGGAGTCTATGCCCGCGTGTCCGTCACGGGACCAGGACGCGCACCGCCCGCGACGGCTCGTAGCGGGCGACGACCAGCGCGCCGCCCTCGCCAGACTGGCGATGCTGGACGAGGAAGGTGCCCTCGGTGACGGTGGCGGCCGGGTCGATGCCCGGCGCGGACGCCGCGACCGTGACCACGGCGCCGGCGTCTGAGACGAGCATGCCGTCGGGGAGCGGCTCGTCCTCGGCGAGGAATGGCGGCGGTGGCGGACACGGCGTCGCCGCGACGCCTGGTCGGTAGCAGGCGTGGACCGGGTGGGTCACGAGCCAGCCGGGGACTTCGAACAGCGTGCCCGCGGCGTCCGGCACGCCGGCATTCGCGATGGCGTCGACCGGGATTGGGCCGTTCGGGTCCGGAACCAGCGAGCCGAGATAGACGAGGCCGCCGGTCCTGGCAACGGCCACGAGCCAGGCGCCCGGGGGCGGATCGGCGGGCCAAGGGATGGCGTCCTCGCCCTGCCAGACCACGAGGCCGAGCCCGGGGATCACGAGGTCCACGCAGCCGCCGAACCCCTGGGCGAGGCTCTGGCAGCGGACCGGCGTCACCTCGAGGGTGCCGTCGACGAAGACGAGCCGCCCGTCCAGCGAGCCGTCCCGGACGGCCGCCTCGAGCGCCTCGCGGGTCATGCGCGGCGTGGTGCCCGCGAGGACGGCGGACGGGTCGGGCGCCGCCTCGGTCGACATCGGGGTCTCGCGCGGGGTCTCCGCGACAGCCGCCGACGGCGCGACGGTGGGCACGGCGAACGAGATCCGTGCCGGCTCCATGGGGGCGGGATCGAGCTGCGCGATGCCAACGGCCACGGTCAGGATCGCCACCACCCCGACCAGCGCGGCGACGCCCACCCTCGCTCCGCCGCGCGGCCCGCGGACCGGTACGGGCGGGATGTCGAGGTTTCGGGGCGCGCCATCCGTCATGGCGCGGAGCATACGGCGGGCCGGTGTCAGGGCAGGAGGACCTGCACCACGCTCACCAGGTCATAGCGCGCGACGACCTCCCACTCGTAGCTCGTGCGGTACAGGCAGTCTGTGCCGCTGGGGCAGGCGACGACGTCGTGCCACGGCCGTACCAGGAACGGCCCGCTCGCGAAGGTGCCGAACCCCTCGAGTCCCGGTGGCCCGCCCCGCACCACGACGCCCCGCTGCGCTGCACTCGCGGGCAGCGACTCGCCCTCGGGTGGCTGCGGGCTGAGGATGTTCGAGTCGCCCACGCACGAGACGTCGGCGTTCGGGACGTCGGGAGGACACCCCGATGGGGCAGGCGTGTGGATCAGCCAGCCGCTTACCGGTCGGAGCCCGAACGGGTCCGGGACCGCGCCGTCGTCGACCGCGAGGGCGTCGTCGAAGGCGAGCGGGGCCTCGAGGTCGCCGTCCTGGCGCCCGAGGAGCTCGAGATGGCCGTTCCGGGGAACGACGATCATCCGTCCGCTCACCGTCGAGACGCCGGCGCCACCGTCGGAGCCGTCCGAGCCGGCGATCACCCCGCGGTACGTCAGCGCGATCCCTGGCAGGCCATCCACGTAGAACCGGGTGCAGGGCTCAGGGACTTCGCCCGGGCACTGCCACGCCACTGTCTTGAGCTCCGTGACATCCATGACCAGGAGCCGCCCGTCGAGCGATCCCGTCGCGAGGGCCGTCACGAGCTCGTCCGCGGTCAGGACCCCGGCGGGCGGCGAGATCGGCGCGGCCGGCGTTGGCGCGGGCCTCACCGCAGGCGCGGGGGCCACGGAGCCGGAGAGCGGGGCATCGACCGACATCACGTCCGTGAATCGTTCGACGACCTCGAACCCGGGCTCGCCGGTCGAGGGCGCGCGCCATGCCGCGACCATGAACGGTCCCTTCATCGTTGCGGGAGCCGGCGGCAGCCCGAGCGACTCGGCCACCATGACGGCCATCCCCATGTCTCCGTAGAGGATGACGCCCGGGATCGCCTCGAAGGGCGAGAGCATGGGCCACATGGCGCAGGTCTCGGGTGTCGCGGAACACGGCGGCAACGCCGGCGCGCCAAGGAGCCAGCCCGCCACGACGGCGACGTCGCCCGGATCCAGCGGCAGGCCACCGGCGCGCAGGGCCGCGACATCGACGGGGGTCGAGGCACCCGCGCTGATCCAGCCGATGAGATGAGCGCCGCCTTCACTGACCCGCAGCGCGATCGGCTCGACGTTCGGGTGTCGCCGGATGGCCGCCCCGGCCTCGTCGACACTCAAGTCACCCTTGCCGATGAAGACGCCGTCGAGGCCCTCGAGCTGCAGCCAGGTGCAGTCCTCCGACGTGCCACGACACCGCCCGGCGGCGAGGCGCAGCCGCCCCTCGACCACCACGACCCGCCCGTCCACCTCCCCGAGCCGCAGCGCCCGCGCGAAGTCCTCGGCGGTCATGTGGCCGGCCGTGGCCGGAGCCGCGGTGGGTGTTGGCGGGGTTTCGGTCGGCGTCACCGGCTGCTCGACGGCCAAGACCTCGGCGTCGAGCGTCGCGACGACGCGATAGGGAGGCAGCAGGCTCGCGCGCGCGCCCAGCGACTCCACCAGGAACCGGCCGACCATGACTCGCGCCGGACCGTCGAGCCCGATGGTCGCGTCGACCCCGACGTTCACGCCGAAGGTGTCATGCGCGGGCCTGCCATCGACGATTGGCTTGGCATCCGTGAGTTTCGGCCATGCCTCACACAGCGCGAGCCGGATGCATGGCGGGTCGGCGGGCTTTGCGAGGAGCCACCCAGTGACGACGACCAGGTCGCCACTCGGCATCGCTGCGTTCTGGAAGAGGTGCGTCGGGCGCATGACCGGGTCGAGCCCGCCCACCACCCAGCCGAGCAGCGTGGCGCGCCCGCCCGCGACCTGGACGGCGACGGGCGTGCCGGCATCGACGTTCCGTCTGTAGGCCGCGATCGTCACGGCCGCTGTCCTCGAGAGCGGAATGCTCACCTGCCCTTCGATGTGGAGGTCGAAGCAGTCCTCGGTCGCGGTCGGGCACGGAACAGGATCGGTGACAGTCCGAGCGCTCACCAGCACCGTGCGCCCATCGATGGACCCATCGGCCATGCCGGCCGCAAGCTCGGCCGCCGAGAGCACCCGGAGTGGCTCGAGGGTCGCCGCCCCGCCCGGCGCCACCGCCACATCGCTCGAGGTCGGGCTCGATCCCGCATCAGGCACCGTGGGCCCAAGGCCCAGCCGGCTCCCCAGGACCGCGACCGCCACGACGGCCGCGATCCCCAGCACCGCGACCCGCCACCCCATCCGGGAGCCTCGCCGTCGCCTGTCCACACCCTCCGGCCGGTCGATCCGCACCGGCCGCACCCCGAACGTCCGCCCGCCGCGCTCCCCCACCTCGGAGCCGGCGGCACTGGGACCTGCGATCTCCACCCGTGTCGTCGCCAGCACCTCGCGCACATCCGCCGCCGTGACCCGCGAGGCGCGCCCCTGGAGCATCGCGCGCAGCTCGTCGTCGCCCGGCGCCGGCGGAGGCACGGACCCGCCGGCCGGCCGCTCCCCGCTCATCGCGGCTCCTCACGCTCGAGTGCCCGCTCCAGGGCCTTGCGGGCCTCGAACAGCCGGGACTTCGCCGTCCCGACCGGGATCTCCAGCACCGCCGCGATCTCCGCGAGCGCCCGCCCGTCGAGGTGGTGCAGGACGAGGATCGTCCGCGCGTCGATCGAGAGCCGGTCGAACGCCCGCTCGAGGGTCTGCCGCTCCACGACGCCGGCGGCATGGTCAGGGGACCGGGGCGTGGCCTCGTCAGTCACGAGCTCAGACGAGATCTCGTGGACGCGCGCCGAACCCTGCCGCCGCAGTCCCTTGCGGCAGCGGTTGACGAGGATCCGGGGTCAGCCAGGCATCGAACGCCGAAGGATCCCGCAGCGCCGGAAGCTCCCGCCACGCCGAGACCAGCGCGTCCTGCACCGCATCGCGCGCGTCGGCCTCGTGGCCCGTGATCGCCATCGCCGTCCGGAGCATCGCCGGCACCCGTGCCTCCACCAGGGAGTCGAAGGCGGAGGCGTCACCGTGCCGGGCCCGTTCGAGCGCACCCGGGTCCACGACTGCCTCCATACCCCTCCTGGGAAACAAGAGTCCCGCGGCGGCCCCCGGGTTCACGCGAGCTTCAGCGGGTGGCGATCACCACCACGATGACGATCCACAGGACCGTTGCCGCGGACTGCACGAACCAGAAGCTCCGGTGCAGGGTCTTGTGGCGCATGCCGAAGAACACGATCCACGCCCCGATGAAGCCGCCCGCGAGGTTGAGCAGGAACAGCGTCCGCTCCGGGATCCGCCGGTTGCCGCGCCGCGCCCGCGTCTTGTCCCACGCGTAGACGACGGCGGTCACGACATTGACGACAAGGAGCCAGATCAGCAGGCCCTGGAGCAGGAGGCTCACCGCGCGTACTCCGCGCCGCGGTTGGACCCGGGTACGGGCTTCGAAGGCAGCGCAGTCCCGGTAAGCGCGGCGACGTCCGCCAGGCCCCTCGCCCGGCAGGCGTCCGCGAGCTCGTCCGCCAGGCGCACGGGGAGCATCGGGTCGGCGAGCGCCGCGACCCCCACGCCGACCGCCACCGCCCCCACTGCGAGCATGTCCAGCACGTCCTCCAGGGTCGCGATGCCTCCGATACCGATGACGGGCAGCGTGACGGCCTGGGCCACCTCGTAGACCACGCGCAGCGCGATCGGCCGCAGGGCCGGGCCACAGATCCCGCCGTATCCCGACCCGAGGGCGGGACTGCGGCGGTCGGCGGCCACGGCGAGCCCCGGCAACGTGTTGATCGCACTGATCGCATCCGCGCCCGCGTCCTCGCAGGCCCGGGCGACGGCGCGTACGTCCGAGGCGGCGGCCGTCAGCTTGGCGATCAGCGGCAGGTCGCAGGCGCGCCGCACGGCGGTCACGGCGTTGGACGCGGTCTGCGGGTCGAGCCCGAACGCGTTGCCGCGCGAGCCGTTGGCGCACGAGAGATTGAGCTCCACGCCCGCGATCCCGGGCACGCCCTCCAGTCGCCGTGCGCCCGCCGCCAACTCGCTCGTGGACTCGCCGCACAGGTTGAGGATCACGGGGATCGGCCAGCGCGCCCACGTGGTGGAGTACCGGTCCAGCACCGCGTCGATGCCCGGGTTCTGCAGCCCCACGCCCAGGAGCAGGCCCGCCGGTACCTCCGCCATGCGCGGGGCTGGATGTCCGCCACGGGCCTTGAGGCTGGTCCCGCGGGTGACGATCGCCCCGAGGCGCTCCAGGTCCACGAGGTCCGCCATCTCGACGCCGTACCCGAACGGCCCCGCGGCGACGATGACCGGGTTCGCGAGCACCAGGCCACCCCCGAGGTCCACCTCGAGCTTTACCGGGCGGCCGCCGATGGCGTCGAGTGACGGCTCGCTCGCGACGGGCTCGATGCGGGCGCGGGCCGCGCCACCGGGCTGCGGGCGCCCCAGGCCTGACGAGGACCCGGCACCGGACGCCGGCGACGATGACGCCGGCGACGATGATGCCGGCCTCGCGACGGGTCGGATCGCGGGCTTCACCACCCGCACCGTGGGCGACCGCCGCTGCGCGATCCCGGGGACGGCGCGGCGCTTCGGCTTCATGGCGCGCTCACTCCTGCCCCCAGTCCAGCTCGCCGGCGGCGAAGATGGGGCCCTCGCGGCACGCGCGCTGCGTGGCCCCGGACGCGCCCCTGATCGCGCACGCCTGGCACGTGCCCCCGGCGCAGGCGACGGTCTGCTCCACCGCGACCTGGAGGAAGCTCTTGCGGCGCGCCTCGGGGGAGCCAGCGGCGGGCGGCCGACCCCCGCCACGCTTGCGGCCCAGCGTCGCGACCCCCAGCCGCTGCCGGCGTCCCGCGGCGAGCCGCGCCACGGCCCCCAGCAGCTCCGGCGACCCAGCGGCGAACGCCTGGTCCGCCCAGGCCTCGTACCCGGTGATGAGCCCGGCGATCGACCCGCGGTGGCCCAGCGAGCCATCGGCGGTGGCGACGACATACTCGACCTCGTCGGGCAGGAGGCTCGACGGGTAGACCTGCGAGGCGGTGGAGGTGCCGTAGAGCAGGACGACCGACCGCACGTCCCGCACCGCCTCGTCGATGAGCAGCCGGAGCGACGCGATCGCCGGGCCCTCCGCCACGAGCAGCAGGTGTCGCGACCGCGAGTCCATCTCGAACGGGCGGCCGAGCGGCCCGGCGATGTCGGCGCGGTCCCCCGGCCGCAGGGCGCGCGACCAGGCGACGGCCCCGGCCACCCCGCTCCCGACCTGGATCGTCAGGGTGCCGCTGGCGAGGTCCGCGGTCGCGATCGGGTACGGGCGGCGCAGCGGGAGGCCGCCCGCCTCGGTCGTGCGGACGTGGACGTACTGGCCGGCACGCGCCCCCGAGACGATCGGGGGGGCGTGCCAGCTCTGCAGCCAGGTGCCGGGCAGGATCTCCCGGCTCTCGATGAGCTCGGCTCCGGCGAGGCGCATGGACGCGGCTCAGTGCCTCGCCGGCCGACGTGCGCGGCGCGCGCTAGGGGCGGGAGCCGTTCTCCGGGGGAGCGATCTCGAGCTCAAGCTCGTCGTCGTCCTCGCCTTCGTCCTCGCCGTCACCCTCGGCCTCGGCCTCGAGCTCCGGCGCGACACTCGGGAACGCCTCGGCCAGCGCGTCGGCAAGGTCCCCGAAGATGTCCGTGGGGTCGTAGAACTCCACGATGTCATCGGGCTCGGTCAGCTCGCGCCACTCGCCCTCGGCCCCCTCGTTGTCCTCGGGGAGGACCTCGGCGCGGAAGCGACCGGTGACGGTGAGCGTGAGGCGCTCGTCCTCGTCGTCCACGATGACCAGGTCGCCCAGGATGCCCGACAGCCGGGTGGTGGCGTCCTGGAACTGGTCGATGAGGCGGGCCTCGCTCGCCTGACTGCGCTCCTGGAAGTCCAGGGCCAGGTTGTAGAGCGCGAGCGCGGCCGACTCGTCGTCGTCGGCCTCGGCCACGGCGGGCTGGCCGGCGGCCCACTCGTCCGCGGCGGAGGCATAGGCGGCATCGGCGCCCAGCTCGAATGCATCCTCCGCCGGCACGCCGGCGGTGTCGAGGAGGTCAGTCGCGGCGGTCGGCTGCGGGTCCATGCCCGCGGCCTCGCGTGCGGCCTCGGCGAAGGCCGCGTAGACCTCGCCCGGGTTGTAGAGCTCCACGAGCTCCGACGCGGTCTCGACGATCTCCGTCTCGGTGACCCACTCGCCCGTGTCGGGATCCTCGAACCGGCTGCGCACGCGGAACGTGCCATCGGGCGCGACCGACAGGTAGTCCGGGTCCTCGTCGATGAGGGTCAGGCCACCCAGGTCCGCGATGCGGTCCTTGTTCCGGTCGAGGAACTTGGCCAGCTGCTCCGTCGCCTGCACGAGGAAGTCGGTCCGCTCACTGGCGGCGTCGCTGGCGAGCTCCCCGAGCATCGAGTTGCGGCCCACGTCCATGCGATCGCCTCCTTCAGCCGTGGTACTCGAGGTCCGGTCCGAGTCGCTCCCGGAGGAACATCGAGTGATGTCGTTCGAACATCCATTCGCCCGCCCGGTGCCCCAGGGCTCGCGTGGCCTCGTCGGCCTCGAGCTTGTCCAGGGTCCCGTAGTCCGGCAGGTCGAGCATGATGACGTTGTCGAAGTCCCAACCGTGAGCCACGTTGTACCAGCCCACGAACCTGATCCCGAACTTCTCCTCGTACTCCTTCACCTGGCGCGGGAAGATCGTCTTCATGAAGAACTTGAAGATGCATGATGTCTCTCTCTATCTACGGCGAAGCCTCAACGATGCGCGTCCGTACCCGCACCCGCGCGGCAGGCCGAGCATATTCTCGACCTTCGTG
>JANNHX010000491.1:0-3563 GCA_031404615.1 Chloroflexota bacterium | reverse complement strand
CGCTGGATCTGGTGGGGCGAGAGGTCTCAACCCCTGCGCAAGCCCGAGGTAAGGCTTGTGGTGTATACGCTGCGGACTGATGTATACTGCTACCCATGAAGCGACTGCAGATCTACATCGAGGAGGAGCTCGACGACGCGCTGGCCTCCCGGGCGCGTCGCACGCATACCTCCAAGGCGGCCCTCATCCGGGACGCCGTCCGTCGCTCGATCGGCGAGCCAGAACCCCCGGTCGATCCGTTCCGTGACTGGATCGGCGGCAGCGATGCTGAGCCGGCACCCGTCGACGACGTCGTCTACGGCTCGTGAGGTTCGTCGACACCTCCTACTGGGTGGCACTCCGGCTCCAGCGTGATGCCAACCACGGGGATGCGGTCCGCCTGTGGTCGCCCGGCCAGGCGCTCCTGACGACGAACCACGTCGTCGGCGAGACCTGGACCTTCCTGCGCCGTCGCGACGGACACGCGCCGGCCGTCGGGTTCCTCGACGCGGTCGAGTCCGCGGAGTGGCTGACGGTCGTGCACGTCGACGAGGGGATCGAGCGCGAGGCGCGGGCCTGGCTCCGGCGTCACGACGAGCGGGTCTACTCCTTCGTCGATGCCACGAGCTTCGTCGTCATGCGCCGCGAGCGCCTCGGGGAGGCACTGGCCTTCGATAGCGACTTCACCGCGGCGGGCTTCGTCGAGGTTCGACCCTAGCCCGAGCTGGCATCACGAGCGGGCAGGGCATCGATGAACCGGTCGACGGTGGCGATGCCCGCAGGCCCGCTCCGGCTCGGGGAGACGAGTCAAGCATAGAGCCGACCGGGCATGGCAATGGGCACGGCCCCAAAGCGTAGGCGCGATGATGTGTGAGGGCGAGCCTGACTGCGATCCCCCCGGCAGGCCATGATCGAGGCCGGGCGGATCCGCTCAGCGTGCCGTGAACGAAGCCGAAGAGGAGACGCCCATGACCGCACCAATCATCCTCGTCCCCGGGTTCTGGCTCGGAGCGTGGGCGTGGGACGAGGTGGCCGAGAAGCTCCGCGCTGACGGCCATGACGTGACCGCGCTGACGCTGCCCGGCCTCGAGTCGGCCGACGCCGACCGGTCCACGATCCATCTCGCCGACCACGTCGAAGCGATCGTCCGGGCGATCGAGGCGGCCGACGCACCGGTCGTCCTCGCGGTCCACAGTGCCGCCGGGTACTCGGGCTATGCGGCGAGTGACCGCGTGCCCGAGCGAATCGCCGCGATGGTCTACGTCGACACCGCGCCCGGGAAGCCGCCGCTCGACCCCGACTTCGCCGATGTCGAGAAGCCGCTCGTCTGGGATGACCTCGTGGCCGAGGAGAACCTGGACGGCCTGTCCGAGGAGCGGCTGGCGGAGTTCCGCGAGCGCGCCCTCCCGGTCCCCGGTGCGCTGCTGCGCGAGGGCTACGAGTTCACGAACGACGCCCGCCGGGACATTCCCTCGACGGTCATCGCGACCGGGTACTCGGCGGCCGACTACCAGACGTACGCGAAGGAGCACCCGGAGTGGTCGTTCCTCGCGGGGATCCCCGAGCTCCACGACATCACCTGGATCGACCTGCCGACGAGCCACTGGCCGATGTGGTCGCGCCCGGCCGAGGTCGCCACGATCATCGGCGAGGTTGCGAAAGAGGCCGGCGCGGCGGCCGTGGCGTCGCGATGACCTCGCTGCTCGACGATGCGTTCGCCCACCACATCTGGGCGACGGAACGACTCATCGACGCCTGCGCCACCCTCACCCGCGAGCAATTGGTGACCTCCACGCCCGGGACCTACGGCGCGATCATGGCCACGCTCGCGCACATTGTCTCGAGCGACGGCTGGTACCTCTCGTTCTTCCGCGAGCAGCCAGCGCCGATCGCGGCCAACGGCGCCGTCTGGCGCGACATCCTGGCAGGCGGCCCGGACCCAGAGGCCGATCTCGTCGAGCGAGGAGATGGATGGGCGTTCCACCAGCCGGCCGGCCTCCGCCTTGCGCAGGCGATCCATCACGGCACGGACCACCGGAGCCAGGTCTGCACCGCCTTGACGAGTCATGGCATCGAGCCCCCCGGGATCGACCTGTGGGCCTACGGCGAGGCGACCGGCCGCACCAAGGGGATCGAGGGATGACGATCCGCCTCTTCTACGACCGCTGGCCGCAGTACGAGCGGCGTCTCGTCGAATCGATCCGGGACCGCACGCCCGAGCAGCTGGCGCTCCGGGCCGCGCCGGAGCACTGGCCCGTCTGGGCGATCGCCAGCCACGTGGCCGGCACGCGCGTCTACTGGCTCTGCCACGTCCTGGGCGAGCCGGGCGCCAAGACCACGCCCTTCGCCGACCCGGGTGGCGCCGGCTGGGAGGACGACCTCGATCACCCGCGCAGCGCTGGTGAGGTCGTCGATGCGCTCGAAGCGACGTTCGCGATCATCGACGCCGCCCTCGACCGCTGGACGCCCGAGATGATGGGCGACAGGGTGGAGCGCTCGTACGCGGACGCGCGCCAGACCCACTCGCGGACGTCGATCCTCCAGCGCCTCCTGACGCACGAGGCGTACCACGGTGGCGAGCTGGCCATCGCCCTCGGCAGCCACCAGCTGGATCCGACGTACATCTGGCGCGCGGACGACCCGCTCCAGTCCTGACGGCGGAGCGTTCGAGGCAGTGGCGGACGGCGGACAGATCCACCGAGGCGCGCCACCGAGAATGCCGGCCGTCAGCGCCGGCCGAGCAGGGTGTCGATCCCGGCGAACACGAGCTCCAGGTTCGACGCCGAGAGTCGGCCGGCGCGCTCGGTGAGTGCCAAGCGGTCGAGCGTCACGAGCTGGGTCACGTTCGCGACCGAGGGCTTCGGGAGGCCCGTGGCGCGGGCGGCGAGCAGCACGTTGCCGGGGGCGTCCGCCCACCGGAGGTTGCTGGTGAGCGCGACGCAGACCACCGTCCGCAGGCTGCTCGCATTGAAGGCGTCACCCTGCACCACGACGACGGGGCGGCGAAACCCGGGCTCGGAGCCAGTCGGCTCGGCCAGGTCGGCCCACCAGACCTCGCCCTGGGCGATCACCACTCGGTGGCGCCGAGGGTGCGGCGGGCGGCCGCGGCGACGAACGGGTCGGCGCCGTGCTCGTCGACCTCCGCAAGCACCGCGTCCAGACCTGCCGTCACCTCGTCGGGTGCGTGGCGGGCGACGTACTCGCGCAGGGCGGCGCTGTACACCTCGCTCCGCGACCGGCGCGAGCGCCGGGCAAGGCGGTCCACCTGGGCGAACAGGTCGTCGGGCACCGACACGGCTGTCTTCATACCCGGAGTATAACCTCAGACCCCGCTGCGTGAGGAGCAGGGCTGGGAGTTCAGCGTGCCGACGTCGACCCCGAGACACCCGGCGATCTCGTGGTTCGCTAGCCCCGTCCCGTGCTAGTACGCCAGTCCGACCGGCTCTGGCCCGAGCTCGGGAACGCGCGGGTCCGCGACCTCGAAGCCGTTCGCCTTGTAGGCCGCGTAGTCGAAGGACTCGCACTCGTCGAAGCCGACCTTGTGGTACTCGAGAAAGCCGTCCCAGTCCTCGTAGCCGTCACCC
>JANNHX010000490.1:0-2607 GCA_031404615.1 Chloroflexota bacterium | reverse complement strand
CCGTGCTGGACTCTGCGACCAGCGCGATCGCCGAGCCCGCGCACCGGGCCGCGGTCGCATGACCGGCATCGGCGGCCCCGTCACGCGGGAGCGCCGGCTCGCGAACCTGCGCGCGGCGCTCGCGCGGTCGGGCGGGGCGGCGATCGGACCGGACCAGGAGCCGGCACGCGCGCCGTTCTCGGGGAGGCGGAGCCCGGTGCTCGCCGCTCGCCTCGCGGCGGCCCTCGCGGCGGACGTCACCGTCGACGAGGGCGCGCTGCTGGTCCGCCGGGTCGTTGCACCCATCGAGATCCCCGTGGACCGCGAGCGACTCGCGCGGCTCCCCGGCCATCCGCCGGCGGACGCACCGCTGGTGTGCCTCGACACCGAGACGACGGGCCTCGCGACGGCTGCCGGGACCCTCGCATTCCTTGTGGGGCTGGCGCGCTGGGAGGGCGACACCTTCCACCAGACGCAGCTCCTCCTGCCGGACCATGCGGATGAGCCCGCGCTCCTGGCCGAGATCGCCCGCTGGGTGACCCCGGACACCTGGCTCGTGAGCTACAACGGCAAGGGGTTCGATTGGCCGCTGATCGAGGCACGCTTCCGCATGGCGGGTCGTGCGGCACCGGTCCACGCCGGCCACCTGGACCTGCTCCCGTTCGTGCGCAAGGTGTTCAAGCACCGGATGGAGAACGCGCGGCTGCGCAGCGTCGAGACGGAGCTGCTGGGGGTCTCGCGCGTCGGCGACGTCGAGGGCTGGGAGATCCCGCAGATCTACCTCGAGGTCCTGCGGGGCGGGCCCATCGGGCCGCTGGCCGGGGTCGTGATCCACAACGAGAAGGACGTGCGGTCACTCGGGTTGCTGCTTGCCCACGTCGAACACAGGTATGCGGACCGGGGCGCCCGCCACGACGCGCCGCGGGGAGACCTGGCGGGCCTCGCCCGGGCGTATGCGCGCGACCGGCGGCACGGCGAGGCCCTCGAGTGCCTTGACGATGCGCTCGCCGCTCCCCCGCCGGTGCGGGACCCGTTCGGGCGGACGGCGGTCGCGCCGGCCTTCGCGCGCGAGGCCGCACAGGAGGAGCGCGACGACTGGTGGTCGCCGAAGGTCCTGCCGCACTTCGGGGGTCGGACGCCCGGGGCCGGCGGCTGGCGCGGCGAGCTCGCGAACGGCCGCGGTGGGCCCCTGGGTCCCTCGCCGTCCGCCGCTGCCTGGGACACGGCGTCGGACCGCTGGACGGACGAGCGCCTGGCCGCGGAACGGGCACGGACGCTGAGACGCCTGGGCCGCTGGTCCGAGGCGGCGGAGGCCTGGCAGGCGGCGGCGGCGGCGGGTGGTGGCCTCGGGGCCATCGCCTGGATCGAGGTCGCGAAGCTCCGCGAGCACCGCCTCGCGGACCCGGGCGGCGCCCTTGCGGCCACGCGCGCGGCGTGGCGCCTGCTGGAGCGCCTGCGCATGACGGGACGCGCCCACCCACGCCTCGAGGCGGACCTCCAGCGGCGCGGAACACGCCTGGCGGCCAGAATCAGCCGACGCCCGGGAACAGCCCCGGGCTGAGGCGGCGCAGGGCACGATCCAGAACCGCGCTCAGTCCGGGTTGTCGCCCCCATGCATGCGCTCGATCGCGTCGGCGAGGTATGGGACGCCATAGACGCCCGGGCCCTCGAGGATCAGCGAGCCCACGGCCGCACCGAGGCGCAGGTCCGGGTCAGGCCCGTCCCAGTCGGCCGTGATCTCCGGGTGCACCCACGCGGCAAACACGCCGGACAGGAACGTGTCGCCGGCACCGACCGGGTCGACGTACGTGCGGATAGGGATCGAGTGCCAGGGGCGCGCCTCGAGCTCGCCCGGCGTCTCGCCGACCTTGTAGGCCGTGCCGCCGTGAACGCCATCGGTGAACAGCATCGTGGCGCCGGGCTTCATGAAGGCGGCGAGGTCGGCCGGGGTCGTGGCGTCGTCGACATCGTCCGCGCCCACGCCAATGACGTCAGCGCGCATGACCACGGGTGACGGCCGGGGCTGCGATTGTACCCCCCTCCCCAACCCTCCCCCGCAAGGGGGGAGGGAGCGCACTGCCATTGCCGCAACTGCTGCGGTCTCATCGTTGAGGAAGCAATGATCCCATTCGAACTCGCCGAGCCCAAGTCGCTCGCCGAAGCGATCAAGCTGCTCGATCCGGACGACGCCACGGTGCGGCCGATCGCCGGCGGCACCGCGCTGATGCTGATGATGAAGGCCGGCGTGTTCCGCCCGGCGAAGCTGGTGAGCCTGCGCGGCATCGAGGCGAAGTATTCCGGCATCGCCGCCGGCGGCGACGGAATTCGCGTCGGCGCCATGACCACGCTGTCGGCACTGGAGCATTCCGCCGACGTGCGCAAGCACGCGCCGCTGATCACGCGCACGCTGCTGACGCTATCGAACGTGCGGGTGCGCAACGTCGCGACCGTCGGCGGCGCACTCGCCCACGGCGATCCGCACATGGATTTGCCGCCGGTGCTGATCGCGCTCGGCGCCAGCATCGCGGTCGCCGGGCCCAAGGGCGAGCGGACGCTAGCGGTCGAGGACCTGTTCACCGGCTATTACGAAACCGTGCTGGAAACCAACGAGCTGATCGCCGAGCTGCG
>JANNHX010000489.1:0-1852 GCA_031404615.1 Chloroflexota bacterium | reverse complement strand
CTGGCGCGCGGCGGGGCCGCGTCGAACGTCGCGTTGGTCCTGGTGGCGACGGGGCCGCGCTCCTCGACGGGCTGCTTGTCCCTGGCGGCCCGGCGGCCCGCGGCGGGCGCACCCTTCCCCTCAACGGGCATCTCGGGATCGCGGACCACGGGTTCGGCCATGGGGCGGAGTCTACCCGGTGATTGAAACCCCTCGGCGATCAGCCCAGGATGCCGATCGCGAGGTCCCCGGTCAGCCGCAGCCCGCCGGTCTTCGTCACCGTCACCGACGTGAGCTCGATCGGGAGGTCCATGCCACCGCGGACGAGCGGGACCTCCGTCCCCTCGATCGCCCCGCTCGTGCCCCGGATGACGAGGTCGCCCTTGTCATTGATGGCGAAGCGCCCCTGGAGCGTCTGGTCGCCGACCCCGACGGTGAGCCCGTCCGGCGCGAACAGGGTCACGCTGGTCGGCCGGGTGCCGGTCCGGGCCTCGACCGCATCCGCGATGAGCGCCTTCACCTCCGCGTTGGGGACGACGGTGGTCGTGGTGATGGCCTCGGTGGTCCCCTGGATCGTGATCCGGTCGAGGGTCACGAGCTCGCCGCCGGACGCGCGGATCGTCACGTCGGTGAGCTCGCCGTCGATGGCGCCAGCCGTCCGGTCGAGGACGGCCACGTCGCCAAGGACGATATCGAGCGAACCCATCTCGAGGCCGCGGAACGTGGCGTCGGTCGCGGTCACGTGGACGGTGTCCGCGTGCAGGCCGAGGAGGTCCGTCGGCGGGTCGCTCCCGACGGTCACGGTCGTGTCGGCGGCGGTGAGCCCGGCGGCGCCGAGGCCCGCCGTGAGGACCCCGGCCGCGATCGCCGGCAGACCGACAACGACGATGAAGCCGATGACGATGGCGCCCAGCAGGAGCGTGAACAGGCAGCCGCGCATCGCCTAGCCCTCGGACCAGCCCATGGCGGCGAGGGTCTCGCGGGCCACCCTTGCTTCGTCCCACGGGAGCGCATGGTCCGCGTACAGGATCGTGGGCTCGTGGCCCTTGCCGGCAAGCAGGACGACGTCGCCCGGGCGGGCACGCTCGAACGCGGCGGCGACAGCCTCGCGGCGGTCGACGATGCCGAGGACGTCCAGGCCGCGCCGTCTCCCGGCGGATTCCGCGCCGCGGACGATCGCCTCGACGATGGCGTGGCGGTCCTCGCCGCGCGGGTCCTCGTCGGCCGCGACGACGAGGCGGCAGCGCTCACCCGCGATCCGGCCCATCACGGCCCGCTTGGCGGTATCCCGCTCGCCGCCCGACCCGAACACCGCGATCAGTCCCCCGCCGCGGGCGGCCGCGATGGGCGCCAGGAGGTCCAGCACGCCCTGGAGCGAGGCCGGTGAGTGCGCGTAGTCCACGATGACGCCGAACGGCTGCCCGGCGTCGATGCGCTCCATGCGGCCAGGCACGCCGCGGACGCCCTCCAGGCCCTCCCGGACCGCGGCCGGGTCCAGGCCCAGCCCCTCGCCCAGCGCGACGACCGCCAGCGCGTTGTGGACGTTGAAGCGGCCGGCGAGCCGGAGCGAGAGCGATCCCGCGCCGGACGGGGCGGCGTAGCGGATCCGCAGGCTGTGCGCGTCCTCCTCCACGCCGGTCGCGTGCACGTCCGCGGCGGGGTCCGTGCCGTAGGTCAGGACCGCGGCGCCGGCCTCGCGGGCGGCAGCCTCGAACCAGGAGGACGCGGCGTCGTCACGGTTGAGCACCGCGGTCTTGGGCCACGGGCGGTCGGCGACGGACTTGGACGGGTTCTCCGGCCCCTGCTCAAGTGCGGTCAGGTTGTAGCGCTCGGCCCACTGCGCTTGAGGCGTCGCGCCGCCGTCGATGCCATG
>JANNHX010000488.1:0-6985 GCA_031404615.1 Chloroflexota bacterium | reverse complement strand
CCACGAACGCGCCCACCATCTCGAGACCGCGGCGGTCCAGCTCGACCTTGAGCTCGGCGGCGTCCTCGGGCATGCCGGGTCCCCACTCCGTCGCGTCGTACCCGGCCTCGACGAACTCGTCCATCATCCGCCCGTACGGCAGCCAGGCCCGGTACTCGGGGACGTCCGGGTTGTTCCAGTTGACGGGTGCGGTCGCGATCCTCATCCGAGCTCCCTGGCAGCTGCGCGCGGGTCGGCATCGTCGGTCGGCGATGCTGGGTAAGCGCTTACATTCCGAGCCGCACTGTAGTAGGGTGACCGCCGGAATGCAAGCCCAGACCGCCACCGAGATGACGCCCGACGCGGATCCGGCCGACCCCGTTGTCCCGGCCGACCCCGTTGTCCCGGCCGACCCGACGGAGGGACGCCGCCGCCGGCCGCGCGCCGGGCGCCCCGGCCAGCACCCTGTGACCATCGCGGAGGTGGCGGCGCGAGCGGGCGTCTCCATCGCCACCGTCTCGCGCGTCCTCACCAATCGCAAGCCCGTCCGGCCCGAGACCCGCAGGCGCGTCCTTGAGGCGGTGGACGAACTGGACTATGTCCCGTCCGGCCCCGCACGGGCCCTCGCCGGCAGCCCCACCGGGATGCTCGGCCTGCTCATGACCGACCTCACCCAGCCGTTCTACACGGAGCTGGCGCACGCGATCGAGTCCGAGGCGCAGGCGCGCGGCTACACGTTGATCCTCGCCAACGGGGCCGGGGACAGCGGGCGCGAGGCGGCCTATCTGGATCTGCTCGCCCAACGGCGGGTCGACGGCATCCTCGTCGCCTCGCGGGGCGTCACGACCCGCCACATCGACTGGCTGCGCCGGGCGCCGGTCGAGGTGGTCCTCGTCACCTGCGAGGCACCTGGCGTCCCCCTCCCCGCGATCGTCGCCGCGAGCCACGACGGCGCCGCGCTCGCCGCGGACCACGTCCTTGGCCTCGGGCACCGGCGCATCGGGGAGATCGTGGGCCCCGCGGTCAGCGCCTCCTCGCCGGAGCGCCACGCGGGTGTCGTGGAGGCGCTCGCGCGGGCCGGGATCCCGGAGCGCGACCTCGCGGTCGTGGCCTGTGACGGCGACGTGGCCGGGGGGCGCACGGCCGCCGAGGCCCTGCTCGCCCGCACGCCGAGGCCCACGGCGATCCTCTGTTACAACGACCTCGTGGCCGTGGGCGCGATCCACGCCATCGCCGCTGCGGGCCTCTCGTGCCCGGGCGACGTGAGCGTCGTGGGCTTCGACGACATCCCGATCGCGTCGATGGTGAGCCCCGCCCTCACGACCGTGGCCCAGGCCGTCGGGGAGATGGCGCGCTGGGCCGTGGACCGGATCCTGGCGCAGATCGCCGCGAACCGCGGCGAGGGGGCCATCGAGCCGCCGGAGGTCGTGCGCAAGCCCTGCCGGCTGGTGATCCGAGGCAGCACAGCAGCGCCGCCGGCCTGAACCGGTCAGGTCCGACTACGGAGCCGATCCGGCCCCGGAGTCGGGAGAACCGCGTGCGGGGACGGCGCGACCCGCCCGCGAGTCCGGTTTGGGCCCGGGAATCGAACCCTAGCGACGGTGCTGCCGGACCGAGAGTCCGGTCGGGCCCTCGCGGTGCGGGTTCTTCCCGCCCTGGAGTCCGGTCGGGCCCGCGCCAGGGGCACGGGGACCGCCTCGGAACGGGACCCCGGAACCTCCGACCCCTAGAGCAGCTCGGCGCGCTGGCGAGTCACGTTGACCTCGTACTTCTCACGGGCGGTGTTGACGAGCTCGGAGCCGGACACGGCGGCGACCGGAACATCCCACCAGGTGTCGTAGCCCGGGGCACGCTTGTCGGGGCTGACGGCCACGTGGATGACGGTGACGCCGTCGTGGGCGCGCGCGGCGGCGAGCGCCGTGCGGATCTCGTCCTCGCTGCGGGCGAAGATGCCCAGCGCCCCCATGGACTCGGCGTGCTTCGCGAAGTCGACCGGGATGTACCCGCCAGACAGGCGGCCGGTCCCCGAGTCGCGGAATCGGAGCTCGTTGCCGAACTGGGGCACGCCGCAGTTCCAGGCGAGGTCCTTGATGCACTGGTAGCCGTGGTTGTCGAAGACGACGATCGTGAGCTTGATGCCCTCGCCCACCGCCGTGACGATCTCGGAGTTGAGCATCAGGTACGTGCCGTCGCCGATCGCGACGACCACCTCGCGCTCGGGTTCGGCCAGCTTGACGCCGATGCCCGCCGGGATCTCGTAGCCCATGCAGGAGTAGCCGTACTCCAGGTGGTAGGCCTTGGAGTCCTCGGGCCGCCACAGCTTGAGCAGGTCGCCCGGGAGCGAGCCCGCCGCGCAGATGATCGTGGCGTGGCCGCCGATGACGTCGTTGAGGATGCCGATGACCTCGGGCTGGGCCAGGTCCCCGGGCTCCCCGTTGGGCGTGCGGTGGAAGGTGACCCGCTCGTCCCACTCGGCCTTGAGCGCCTCGACATGGGCGCGATAGGCCTGCGACGAGCCGTCGTGCCCGGCCGCCGCGAGCCCCGTGGCGATCGCCGTCAGCGTCTCACGGGCGTCGCCGATCACCGGGAGGGAGCGCATCTTGGAGGCATCAAAGGCGTTGATGTTGATCCCGACGAAGGTGACGTCCGGGTCCTGGAACGCGCTCCGGGACGCGGTGACGAAGTCGCCCATGCGGGTCCCGATGCCGATGACGAGGTCAGCGTCCCTGGCGAGCCTGTTGGCCGCGAGACCGCCCGCGGAGCCGATCGGCCCGACGTTCCAGGGGTGGTTCCAAGGGATCACGCCCTTGCCGGCCTGGCTCTCGCTGACCGGAATGCCGTAGGTCGTGGCGAGCGCGTCGAGGGCCGCCTCGGCACCCGAGTAGATCGCGCCGCCGCCGGCGACGATGAGCGGCCGCCTGGCCCTCTTCAGGAGCTTGACGACCTCGTCGACGAGCTCGGTCTCGGGGCGCGGGCGGCGGACGCGCCAGACGCGCTTCTCGAAGAACCGCTCCGGCCAGTCATAGACCTCGGCCTGGACGTCCTCGGGCAGGGAGATCGTCACGGCACCGGTTTCGGCAGGGTCGGTCAGGACGCGGAACGCCTCGGGCAGGCTGGAGATGAGCTGCTCGGGGCGGGAGATCCGGTCGAAGTAGCGCGAGACCGGGCGGAATGCGTCCGACGCGGAGACGTCGTGCTCGATCGGGTGCTCGACCTGCTGGAGGACCGGGTCCACCAGGCGGTTCGCGAAGTAGTCGGACGGGAAGAGCAGCACCGGCAGGCGGTTGACCGTGGCCGTCGCGGCGCCCGTGATCATGTTCGTGGCGCCCGGGCCGATGGAGCTCGTGCAGGCGAACGCGCGCATCCGGTTGTTGTGCTTGGCGAAGGCGGCGGCCAGGTGGACCTGGGCCTGCTCGTTCTGCGGCCGGTAGTAGGGCATGTCGTACTCGTCGCCGAGTTCCTCGAGCGCCTGCCCGAGACCCGCGACGTTGCCGTGCCCGAAGATGCCCCAGACCCCGGCGATGAACCGATTCTGCTCGCCGTCGCGCTCGATGTACTGGGCTGCCAGGAAGCGGACGATGGCCTGCCCCACCGTCAGCCGGATCGTGCTCAACTCCACCCGCTCCTCTCGCGTCCGAATGCCGGGCCGGTGACCCGGCAACCCGATGCATGATGACCGATGCGCGTCCCGCACGCAATCGATTACGGCCATTTCCCATCACCTGGGGCGCCCGGGTCGCATGCCCTCCTTGACGACGACCTCCCCGCTCGGCTACCGTGCGAAATCGATTACGTGTTGCTGGCCGCAGGACGCGGCCGCAGCAGCGCGGCGCGACGTGACGGAGGCATTCATGCGCGGACGGGTGGGCCCGGGTCCCCGATGATCGAGCGCGCCGCCCCCGCCACCATCCGCGACGTCGCCGACCGCGCCGGCGTCTCCACCGCCACCGTCAGCCGGGTCCTCGCCGGCATCGGCAACCCCAAGCCGGACACCGCCGCGGCCGTCGTGCGCGCTGTCCAGGAGCTCGGCTACCGCCCGTCGGGCGTCGCCCGCTCGCTGCGCATGAAGCGGACCCGGACCCTCGGCCTCATCGTCACGGACATCCAGAACCCGTTTTTTCCGGAGCTCGTCCAGGCGGCGGACTCCGCGGCCCGTGGCCTCAACTACTCGATCATCCTGGGCAGCGCCGCGTACGACGAGCACCGCGCCATGCACTACCTGGACCTCATGGTCGATCGCCGGGTGGACGGGCTGATCATCGCCTCGTCCCAGCTGTCCGATGAGAGCTGGCAATGGCTGCTCGCCTCCCCCGTCCCCGTGGTCGTCGTCAACGCCGAGCCCAACGGCCTCCCGGTCCCGGTGATCACCAGCGACAACGTCGGCGGCACGCGGCTCGCCGTGGATCACCTCGTCGGCCTCGGCCACCGGAGGATCGCGTACATCCGCGGCTACGAGGGCTTCACCGCGGACCTGCCACGGGTCGAGGGCTTCCGCCGGGCCTGCGCGGACGCCGGGATCCCCGTCTCGGACATCGTGGAGATCCGCGGCGACGGCCAGTTCGAGGGCGGCGAGCGGGCGACCGCCGAGCTGCTCGCGTCGGGCACCGACGTCACCGCGATCGTGTGCCACAACGACGTGACGGCGATCGGGGCGATGCGCGCCATCCGTGCCGCGGGCAAGCACGTGCCCCGGGACATCAGCGTCGTCGGCTGCGACGACATCGCGGCCGCCGCCTGGGTCGTGCCCGCCCTCACCACGGTCGCCCAGCAGAAGGCCGAGATGGGCACGCTGGCGGTCGAGTGGCTCGCGGCCGCCCTGGACGACCCCGAGCACGCGGGCCTGGCCGAGACGATCCGCATCCCGATGATCCTGCGGGTGCGGGAATCCACGGGCCCCGCCCCCGCATGAGCGCCGCCGGCCTGGCCGTCGCAGGCGCCACCCGGCTCCCGGCAGCCGCGATGCCGGCCACCACACGACCGCGTCCCCGCACGGTGTCCAAGCCGAACACCGTCTTCCACGTCGGCCAGGACGACACATTCGAGGAGTGAACCGGATGGTTCGCATTGCCAACGCGCCCTGCTCCTGGGGCGTGATCGAGGGGATCGACGGCGACCGCGAGGGCTGGGTCCGCGTGGTCGACGAGATGCAGGAGACCGGCTACATCGGCACCGAGCTGGGCGACTGGGGCTTCATGCCGGCGGATCCCGACGTGCTGCGGGGCGAGCTCGACAAGCGTGGCCTCGCCCTGATGGGCTCGTGGGTCAGCGTCTGGCTCCACGACAAGGATCGCCACCAGGCGTCCGCGGACGATGCCGTGCGCACCGCGAAGCAGCTCGCGCTCGTCGGCGGCCCCGAGGCGGTCGTCATCCTGGGCAACGACCCGTACGGCGATCCGCGCCGCACGCTGATCTCCGGCCGCGTCACGGCGGCCGACGGGAAGGACGACGACGGCTGGAAGGTCCTCGCCGACGGCTACAACTACGTCGCCCGACGGGTCATGGACGAGGCCGGGATCCGGACCGTCGTGCACCAGCACATCGGCACCTGGGTGGAGACCGAGGCCGAGGCGCGCCGCGTGTTCGACATGACGGACCCGTCCGTCCTTGGCCTGTGCCTCGACACCGGGCACTGGACCTTCGGCGCCGGCGGCGACCCGGTCGCAGCCGTCCTCGAGTTCAAGGACCGCGTCTGGCACGTCCACTTCAAGGACTGCGCCAGGGCGGTGGCCGAGGCCTCGCGCGTCAACGGCTGGACCGGCCCCGAGGCCGTGGGCCATGGCGTCTTCTGCGAGCTCGGTACGGGGTCGGTCGACTTCCCTGGCATGCTCAAGGCGCTCGAGGACATCGACTACGGCGGCTGGATCGTCGTCGAGCAGGACGTGCTCCCGGGCATGGGCAACCCGCGCGAGAGTGCGCGGCGCAACCGCGAGTACCTGCGGACGCTGGGCGTCTAGGCTTCCCACATCGCGCGCGCCGGGTGGCCCCAGCCGCCCGGCGCGCTTCCCGTTCCGGCGCGTTCCCGTTCCGGCGTGTTCCCGTTCCGAGGAGGTCAGGCGTGGGCGACAAGGTGCGGCTCGGCATCGTGGGCACCAGCTGGTGGGCCGACTCGATGTACCTCCCGGCGCTCGCGCGCCACCCGCTCGCGGACGTGCGCGGGATCGTTGGCGGGCGCCTCGAGCACACGCGCGAGGTCGCGGCCCGGTGGGCCGTCCCAAACGCCTATGCGACCTTCGAGGCAATGCTCGACGCGGAGCCGCTGGACGCCGTCGTCATCCTCGCGCCCAACATCCACCACCACCCGTACACGATGGCCGCGCTTGCGCACGGGCTCCACGTCCTGTGCGAGAAGCCGCTCGGGATGACGTCCGCGCAGGCGCGCGAGATGACCGAGGCCGCCGAGCGCGCCGGCGTCGTCAACATGTGCCCGTTCACCTACTCCTTCATGCCCTACGCGCGGTACACGAAGGAGCTGGTCGATGGCGGCTACATCGGGCGGCCATACCACCTCAACATGCGCTACTTCGCCGACTACGGGCGGGACGGGCGCTACATCTGGCGGTTCGACCTGGGCGAGGCCGGCGCCGGGGTCGCCGGGGACTTGGGCTCGCACTGGGCCTACATCGCGACGTGGCTGTTCGGCGAGGTGGCGGCCGTCACCGCGGTCCTGTCGCGGGTCGTGCCGCGTGCGCCGCGCCCGGACGGGGCGTCGTTCGAGGCGGCCGAGGATTCGGCCATGATCCTGCTCGAGTTCGCCAGCGGCGCGACCGGGAACCTGCACGTCTCGTCCGTGGCCTACGAGCCGTCGCGGTTCGGTCAGCTCCATGCCTGGGAGCTCCACGGCTCGGAGGGCACGCTCCATGTCACCTGCGACTGGGACACGGTCGAGCGCGTTGAGGGGGTTCATGCTCGTCGGGGTCAACGGGCTGGTCGGCGGGATGATCGGCCAGGAGCGGACGGTCCTGCCGCTGCTCGCCCGCGACGTGTTCGGGCTGACCGGCGCGACCGT
>JANNHX010000487.1:0-10468 GCA_031404615.1 Chloroflexota bacterium | reverse complement strand
CCACGTCCATGGCGCTCGTCATCGCGGCGAGGATCGTCGTGGGGTCGAGGCCCGCGTCCACCGCCGCCTGGGTCTCGGCGGCCGCGACGGTGCGGTTGCCCGCCTCGACGGCGGCGGTCAGGGCGGCAAGATCAGCCATGGTGCTCGCGTCTCCTGTTCGGTCTGCGTCAGGTCGGGTGTGGTCGTTTTGTCGAATGATACAACATACTCTCGCAGATGGCACACCGGTCGCAGGGGGAGGGCACTGGAGAGCAGTCCGACGGGCGAGGGTTCCCGATCACATTCCGCGGTCGGCGACTGGCTCAGGCCGGGCCGAAGAGGACCTCGCCGTCCTCAGATATCCGCCGCACCTCGCCCGATCCGTGGTAGGCCACGGCAAGAAGGCGTGTCGTCACGCTCTCCAGCGGACCAAGGCGCATCGCCGACCCATTGGCGATCGCGTCGGACAACCCGTTGTCGGGCCAGCTGGTCCACGGCTCCAGTGCACAGTTGTAGTGGCGGCCGTACCAGGGATAGCCGGGCATGCCTCCCCAGACCTGCCAGAACCAGAGGTACGGGAACTGCATGGCATCCCATCGCATCCCGAAGCCGACGCCCCGCGATGCGCTGGTGATCCCGTACCAGCCTTCCTCGAAGCCGGATAGACAAACCCAGCCGGACGTACCACTCGACGCCGGAGGAACCCGACTGAGGTCTCGCACACCCCCTGCCGCCAACGGCGCATCGGGCCACTCGAAGTCAACCCCGAACTCGAGGTCGCTCGACGGCAGGGGGCCGGCCCGTCGCGTCGAAGCCCGGGATGCGGGCACGTAGATCCTGCACGTGTCATCGAGGAACGGTGGGCCGAACGCCGGGTGGTGGCCCCACATCAGCTGGGCCTCCTCGGGCGCCTCGTTCGTGAGGCGTTCTGTGATCTCCAGCACCGGCCGCCCTCGCCGGAGCGTGAGTTCCTTCTCGAGTCGGAATGGTGTGCGGACGGTCGATACGGAGAGCCGCACGGTCACGATCTCAGGCGTGTCCACAAGGACGGTGACATCCCACGGCAGGTTCATCACCTCGCCATGGAACGGGATGGGCGCTCCCTTGTAGGTGACGCCAGGGCCGCCATTCGGGAGGCATTCCTGCCAACCCCCTTCATACGCGTCACAGAGGTTCGTCTCGTCGGTGGTTGCCGATCGCGCGACGGCCGCCGCGGGCCGGAGCCCCATGGCGCTGTGCCACATGAAGTCCGTGTCGGTCTGCTTGTCCAGGAATGACACGATGTCCGAGCCCTTGTCGACGAGGATCTCCACCCGGATGTGCTCGTTCTCGAGGGCAAGGGTGCGGTACCCGAGGGCGACATACTCGGTCAGCCTGGCGCCGTAGTGATGGCGACTCACGGGGTCACGCCTCCTCGCGCGGTCAGCTTGGCACCGCCGATCCGAGGCGAACCGCCTCGCCGCCGCGACGGCTTCGGCGCGACGGGATCCACGATGGTCGGATCCGCGAGGAGAGCCTCGAACGCAAGCTCAGCGGCGCCGTACAGCGGGGCATCGAGCCCGTAGCGTCCGGGCAGGATCACGAGGCTCTCCCGGGCCGCCTGGAGGGCACGGCGGTCGAGCTCCTGATGGATCACCTGGTCGACGAGCGGCGCGAGACGAGCGAAGAAGCCGCCAAGCACGATGACGCTCGGATTGAACGTGTTGACGAGGCTCGCCAGGCCGATGCCGAGCCAGTGCCCCAGTTCGTCGACGGCAGCGCGCGCCCGTGGCTCGTTTGCCGCCGCCGCCTCGAAGATGTGGCTGACCGCCCGCCGCGAGTTGGCGCTCACCGGGATGCCGGCGGCCCTGAGGAGGGCGCTCTCACCGACCTCCGTCTCCCAGCACCCAACGGCACCGCAGGCGCACTGGATCCCGGAGGGGTTGATAACGATGTGCCCGACCTCACCAGCGTAGCCTCCGACGCCCACGAGCGGCCGGCCGCCCACGATGATCCCTCCCCCCAGGCCGACCTCCCCGGACAGGTAGATCATGTTGTCATGGCCTCGCGCGGCACCGCGGAGATGCTCGATGAGCCCACCGAGGTCGGCCTCGTTGCCGACGCTGACCTTGACCCCGGCGTCCAGGCCGAGGCCGGTTCGGATCAGGTCGCCGAGCGGAATGTCCGCCCAGCCGAGGTTGGGGCCGAGACGAACGAAACCGTCCCGTGCGCGGACAAGACCGGTCACGGCAACGCCGACGCCCACGATCCACCGCGGGTCGGTGTCGACCATCACGTCGTTCGCGGTCTGGATGAGCAGCGCCACGGTGTCATCGGGCCCGAACTCCCTGGAGTCGCACGAGATCCGACGAGACCGCAGCACCGTGCCGCCGAGGCCGATCACGGCCACCGCAAGCGAATCCACGCAGACCTCGAGCGCGAGGGCCACGCAGGTGTCGGGACGAACGCTCACGACAAGCGACGGTCGGCCCGGCTGACCGCTCGGGGCCACCTGCTGCTCGCGGACGAGCCCGCGGCTCTCGAGCTGTCGCACCAGGGACCCGATCGTCGTCCGATTGAGCCCCGTCAGGGCAACCAGGTCCGATCGGGACTGTGGCCCGACGCTGTGAACCTGCCGGAGAACAATCGCGAGGTTGTCCCGTCCAACACGCTCGCTGTTGAGTCCGACTCGCGGGGGCATGAGACCGTCCTGTGGCTGCTCGAGGGGGTAGCGCCCTCAGTTTTGAGGAAGATACAACAATCATGGACCGTTAAGGACGTCAGCCCGGACGGCGCGCCTCAGCTGCCTCCGTAGACGCCGACATCCTGGAGCGTCTCCCACATCGCCACGATGTTCGCGGGTGGGACGTTCGCCTGGATGTTGTGGACCGTGTTGAAGATGAAGCCTCCGCCGGGCATGAGATCCGTCACTCGGCGCCGCACCTCGTCCCGGACCTGCTCGGTGGTGCCGTCCCCCAGCACATGCTGGGTATCGACGCCACCGCCCCAGAACACCAGGTCCCGGCCGTACTCGCGCTTGAGATCAGCGGAGTCCATTCCGGTCGCGCTCACCTGCACCGGGTTCAGGATGTCCACGCCGGCATCGATCAGGTCAGGGATCGCGTCCCGGACGGAGCCGCACGAATGGAAGAACACCTTGGCGTTGCTCCGCCGGTGGATCAGCTCGAACAGGCGAGCATGGCGGGGCTTGACAAGGCGACGGTACGTGTCTGGCGAGAACAGCAGCCCATTCTGACCGGAGAAGTCGTCGGCGGTCGCGGCCACGTCGATCAGGTCGCCGATCTCATCGATCATCCGATCCCAGTAGGCCATCTGGAGCTCAAGCGTCTGCTCGAGAAACGCCTCCGCGAGCGGCTGGTCGGCAGCGAGATCTGCGAAGTAGTCGAGGAAGCCGCGCGTCCAGGCGAACACCTCCAGGATCCCTGCTGACATGCTCCCCACAACAACGGCACGTCCCGAATCTCGAACTGCCTGCGCCGCTGCGCGAAGGCCGACAAAGCGCCGGGGATCGAGCGGGTCGGGCCACGCGTGCGCTCGGACGTCGGCGGCGGTGATCCCGTCGCCCGCCAGGGGAAACTCGTACATGTCGTAGTAGAAGCCGCCCCTCTTGGGCATCTTCCAGCCGGTCCCGAATTCGTCGTGGAAGTAGGTGTGGTCCCCGCCGTCCTTGATCTCGATCTCGAACGTTGCAGATGACCGAGGGGACACGCCCTGCGCGTCGACACCGAGCCGGACCATCACGTCCTCGTCGACCCGGGCGATCTGCTGGGTGATGTCCACCAGCACCGGCTCGCGGTCCGGGAGCCCGAGCTCCTTCAGAAGCCCTCGATACGCCGTCACGCTGATGCCGGTCACGACCGTACTTCCGAGATCGAATGGGACGCGATCAGGCTCACGATGGTTGAGGCTTGCGAGCACTCGTTCCCGGGAATTCACGGCGTCTCCTGTCGTGGTGTCGTGATCGGGCGAGGGGCGGGGCATGCGCCGGCGCCAGCACTCGGAGATCGTTAAGTCGTCAGGCGGAGGCGGCGACGCCCGTCGCCAACTCCATGATTTGGTGCTCGGACGCCGTCCGGCCGTCGAGGACGCCTCGGACGCGGCCTTCGTGCATCACCACGATCCTGTCGCTCATCGAGAGGATCTCGGGGAGCTCCGACGAGATGAGGATGATCCCCAGGCCGTCCGCCGCGAGGTCCTGCATCAGCTGGTAGATGTCGGCCTTCGCTCCAACGTCAACGCCGTGGGTTGGCTCATCGAGGATGAGCAGCTCCGGGGCGATCGCGAGCCAGCGCGCCAGGACCGTCTTCTGCTGGTTGCCACCACTGAGGCTGCTCACCGGGGCGTCGATCGACGGCAGCTTGATGGACAGCTTCCTCGCGAACGAGTTGGCGAGGGCAGCCTGGTCGGCGTGATCCACGATGCCCCTGCGTGATCGCCGAGGGAGGCTGGCCACGCCGATGTTGAACCGGATCGGCATCTCCATGAACAGCGCGAGTTGCTTGCGCTCCTCGGGCACCATCCCGATGCCGCTCGCGACCGCCGCCTGGGGCGACCCGAAGCGGACCGGCAAGCCCTTGAGCATGATCTCGCCGCTATCGAAACGGTCCGCCCCGAAGATGGCTCGCGCGGTCTCACTGCGCCCGGCGCCGACCAATCCCGCGAAGCCCAGGATCTCGCCCCTGTGGACGGTGAAGCTGATGTCGTGCAGGGGCGGGGACGAGGAGCGTCGAAGGTTGCGAACCTCCAGCAGCGGTTCGCCCAGCGTCCGGGGCGGGCGACGGTGCCCGCGGGCCAGCTCGCGCCCGACCATCATCCCGACGACGCCCGTCACGGTCGCCTGGTCGCTGGGGACCGTGCCGACGTAGGTGCCGTCGCGGAACACCGTGATCCGGTCGGAGATGCGGAGGACCTCTTCGATGCGGTGGGAGACGAAGATGATCCCGACACCCCGCTGCTTGAGGCGGCAGATCACCTCGAAGAGCCGCTCCGTCTCGTGGTCTGTCAGGGACGCGTTCGGCTCGTCCATGATGATCAGGCGCGCGTCCGCCGCCAGGGCCTTCGCAATCTCGACCAACTGTCGCTGGGAGATGCCGAGCGAGCTCACGACGGTGGCCGGCGAGATGTCCAGCCCCACCTCCTCAAGCACGCTTCGCGTCGACGCGGCCAGCGCCCGCCAGTTGACGAGTCCGTACCGGGACCGCATGCGGCCCATGTGGACGTTCTCCATGACCGTGAGAGCCGGGATCGTCGCCAGTTCCTGGTGGATGATCGCGATGCCCGCCCGCTGCGACTCGCCGGGGGTGGCGAACGCGACGTCCTGACCGTCGAGAATGATGCGGCCAGAATCGCGGGCGATGATCCCGCCAAGAATGTTGATGAGCGTCGTCTTGCCCGCGCCGTTCTCGCCGACAACGGCATGGACCTCACCGGGGCGAACCTGGAGGTTGATGCCGCGAAGAGCGTGGACACCGCCGAAGTGCTTCGACACGTCCTCGACGCTCAGCAGGAGTCGCTGGTCCGTCGTCATGGTGGGTTCCGGTCTGTCAAGCGATCGGCCCTGGCCCCGGGAGGATCAGGGGCCAGGGCCATGATCGACTGCCTAGTTGGCCGGTGCCGTCCAGTAGTCGCTGATGTTGTCCTTGGTCACGAAGTCCGACTTCGTGAGGAGGCGGCCACAGGAGGGCTGGACGCCACCGACGATCAGGTTGTAAAGCCGGATCGCCGGGTCGTGGCCCTGAGCGTAGGGATCCTGGCCGATGGTGCCGGTGATGACGCCCTTCTGGACGAACGCCATGGTCTCATCGACGAAGTCGAAGGAAACCATCTTGATCTTGCCGCCCTGGCCTGCCTCCTCGACTGCCTTCGCAGCGCCGAAGGGCCCACCTGCGGTGATGTAGATGCCGGCCAGGTCGGGGTTGGCGGTCATGAATGCCTGCGCCTGGGAGTACGCCGCGTCGGCCTGATCCTTGTTCTCGACGGCCGGGAGGATCGTGACGCCCGGGAAGTCGGCCTTGAGGGTGTCCTCGAAGCCCTTGCGCCGGAGCTCATGCGCCTCGACGGAGAAGAGGCCGGTGATGATCGCGACCTTGCCCTTGCCGCCGACGGCGTCGCCCATGGCCTTGCCCGCGGCCTGGCCCTGCTTGTAGAGGTCCGCGCCCACGAAGAACGCGCGATCGTTGGCCGTCGATGTCTCCGAGTTGAAGGTCGCGACCTTGATGCCGGCTGCGACCGCCTTGTTGATGAAGGGCACGATCCCACCGTCGCCGGCGACGGTGGCGATGGCGTCGTACTGCTGCACGACGGCTGCGTCGATCGCGGTGCCGAAGTTGACGCTGCCGTGCGTGTCACCCGCGGGGACGATCCAATCAGCCTTGGACCCGACCGCCAGCAGCTCCTCGTTCGCCTTCGCGGCGCCGGCCTTGACCGGGATCCAGAACGGGTTGTTCTCGAGCCCAAGGATCGCGATCTTGAGCGGCTTGGCTGCCTTCGTGGTGACCGGCGTGACCGTTGCCTCGTCGGGCGGAGTGCATGCGGAGTCGAACGTCGGGGCAGAGGCGACGGGCGCATTGGAGTCGGCGGGCGCGGCGGTGGCGGGGGCAGCCGCCGACGGGGTCGACCCTGACGAGCATGCTCCCAGCAGCAGCGTCAGGCCCATCGACGCGGTGATCAGGCGATGCACCTTCATGTGTACTCCTCTAGAGTGACTTGGCAGCGAGTGGTGGACATGGGTGAGGCTGGTCGCCGGCGACATCCGGCGTGGACCAGCGCGAGACGCTCGATCGACAGGAGATCGCCTAGCCCTCCTCCTCCTTCCTCCGCAGCCGGTCGAGTGACACCGCCACGATGATCACGACGCCGATGCTGATCGTCTGGAGGTAGCTGGGGAGGCCGAGGAGCACGAAGGCGTTGCGCAGCACGGCCATGATCGCCGCGCCGATGACCGCGCCGTAGACCGTGCCCACGCCACCGGCCAGGCTCGCGCCGCCGATCACGGCAGCTGCGATGACGTCGAGCTCCGCCCCTGTCCCTGCGTCGGTCAGGGCGTTGGACAGCAATCCGGCGGTCATGATTCCTGCCCAGGCGGCCAGGAGCCCAGTGAGTGTGTAGCAGAACAAACGGACCCTGTTGACGTTGACGCCGGACAGCCGGGCCGCACGCTCGTTGCTGCCGACGCCATAGATCTGGCGGCCAAGGACGGTGTTCCTCAGGAACAGGGTGGCGACCAGCACAATGCCGAACATCTGGATCACCGGGAATGGGACCGGGCCGATGTAGCCCCCGCCGATGAAGGCAATCAGGTCGCTCTTGACCGGGATGTTGCTTGCGACGGAGCTCCCGAGCCCGCTGGCGAACAGGTAGGTGAGCCCTCGGGCAATGCTCATCATCCCGAGCGTCGCGATGAACGGGTTGACCCTGACGCGCGTGATCAGGAGCCCGTTCGCGGCGCCGAGGGCCGCGCCGAACGCGAGTCCCACCACAAGCCCCAGCACGGGATCAAGCCCGATCTGGACCATCACGCGGGCCGCGAGCATCGTCGACACCGCGAGGACGGACCCGACCGACAGGTCGATGCCGCCCGACACGATGACCATGGTCATCCCGACGGCCATGATGCTGATCGTCGACATGTTGCGCAGAACGTTGAAGATGTTCTGCGACCCCAGGAAGTACGGGCTCGCGATCGCCAGGCCCACCACGAGGACCAAGAGGGCGACCAGGACGCCGGATTCGCGAGCCCTCAGCAGCCCGCGCAGGGGCCCAAGCGGGACGCCGCTCGCATTCGAACCGCCGGCCGTGCTGGCCAATTCGTCTCCTCTCGTTCATCGGGCACCCGGTCCGGGCGCCGCCTCTGGTCGGAACGCCGTTCAGTCATTCTGGCGCGCACCTGTCGCTCGTGGCGGCGCAGGCGAGTCGCGGAAGACCAGCGTGAGGGGCTGTTTGTTGCATCCTACGACAATCTATCGGCAGGCGCAAGACCGATTCCCCAGCCGCTGGCTTGGTGGCCCTGTGGCCACCTCGCACACGTGCGGGAAGATGCGCGTCTCTGCCGTTCGTCCCCGCTCTCGATCGCGTTCGGCTCGCTGTCGTCCAGGGGGCAAGGACAAGGTGGATATGTTCGTTGTAGTGCGCGACGAACAGCGGATTCGCATTGGGACCGACACCGTGGACTCGCCGGCGACGGCTACGCCTGCGAGACCGGCGAGCACGCGTCGACGGAGTTCGCCTGGGACGACGCCGCGCGACGCCTGGTGATCGGCGAGCGGACCGGGGCGGGCGGGTAGCTGTCGAGGCCTGAGCCGGGCCGGGGCTGTCCCGATCATCACCGCCTGCTCGACGGATAGCCGATCTCGTGCGTCGCCTTGCAGCTCCGCCCGACGCCGGGCCGACCGCGCGGCCGCCTGTCTCAGACGGCGCGGCGGCGGCGGTCGTGGACGCCGTCGTGAAGCTCCGCGGTCGTGGGGAGGCGCCCGCGGCCGGCGCGCGGCCGCGCGTCGGGATGATGCGGGTGATCGTGGGTCCCGGTGCGTGCGGCGGCGTCCCTGTCCACGTCGGCGTCCGCGTGCTCGTGACCATCGGGCTCCCAGGGGACGCCGGCCGCGAAGACATCGGCGAAGACCTCGACGAGCTCCGGGTCAAACTGGATCCCGGCCTGGCGGCGGAGCTCGTCGAGCGCGGCCTCGTGCGAGATGGCGGCGCGGTATGGACGGCCGGCGATCATCGCCTCGTAGGCGTCGACGATCGAGACGATGCGCGCCCCGACCGGGATCTCGGTCCCGGCGAGGCCGTGCGGGTAGCCGCGGCCGTCGTACCACTCGTGGTGGTGCAGGACGATCGTGGCGGCGTCGCGCAGGGCGCCCGCCTGCTCGAGGACCACCTGCCCGATCTTGGGATGCTCGGTCACGACCCGCCACTCGGACGCGGCGAGGTCGCCCGGCTTGGCGAGGATCTCCTCGGGGATCGCGAGCTTGCCGAGGTCGTGGAGGAGGCTCGCCGTCCGGATGCGCTCCAGCTCCCCGGCCGGCAGGTCGATGGCCCGCGCGAGCGCGACCGACGCCTCGGCGATGAGCGTCGAGGGCTTGCCGGCCCAGCTGGCCCGCCTCGAGAGCGTGGCGAGCAGCGCCTGCTGCGCCGCGGCCATCGCCTCGCGGCCCACGTCGAGGGCACGGCTGCGCGCCTCCGCGGCGATCGGGGCGCGGCGGATCGTGCCGTCGTCACCGGTCTCGCGGAAGACGTAGACCTGGTCGCGCCCAAGGGCTTTGGCGGAGTACAGGGCCGCGTCGGCGTCGCGCACGAGGACGTCCGGGCGCAGCACCTCGCCGAGGCCGCCGGCGACGCCCGCGGACAAGGTCACCGTCACGGACTCGCTGTCGCCGATCTGGACCGGGGTGCTCGCGATGATGCGGCGCAGCTTCTCGGCGACCGAGGCTGCGGCATCCGCGTCCGTCTCGGGCAGGACGACCAGGAACTCCTCGCCGCCGTAGCGGCCCGCAGCGTCCTGGGCGCGGACGTTCGCGGCGATCAGCGCGCCGACCTGGCGCAGGACGCGGTCGCCGGCGAGGTGGCCGTGGGAGTCGTTGAGCCGCTTGAAGTGGTCGAGGTCGAGCATGATGACCGACAGCGGGCTGCGGTAGCGGACGGCTCGCGCCAGCTCCTCGTCCACGCGGTCCAGCACCGTCTGCCGGGTCGCGACGCCCGTGAGCGGGTCGATCGTCGCCAGGCGCCAGGTGTCGCCGACGCGGTCCGCGAGCGACCGGAACGCGGCCCGGAGCCTCGGGTCCCGGATGCGGGCGGCATCGAGCGCGATCAGCGCACCCTCGTCCTGGGCGTTGGTCAGGTGCTCGGCGAGCGCGGCGAGGCGGCGGTTCTGGCGTGCGACCACCAGGGCTGCGAAACCGGCCGAGCCGACGAGCGCGCCGATCAGCGCGATCGCCAGGCCCATGACCATGACGGCGGTTGAGTCGCTCACGCGGATGCTCGTGTCCGTTCCACTGCGGCGCGATCCCCCGATGGCCTCGCCTGTGTGGGCCACGCTACGCCGCGCCGCCCCCCGGCCCTATGGGGCGAAGGTCCCAGCCCGCCGTACGGCGATCCGCAGCGGTTCCCGCGCGCACCGCACGAGCGCGCCGGGGTCATAGCCCGAAAGTACCACCCGGGTCACACATCCTGCGTGGATTCCCTGACGCCGCCCGGGCGAACCCGGGGTGACCTGGCGCCCGGTCAGGGGCCGGTCAGGGGCCGGTCAGCACCCGCGCGCGGGCAAGCTCGCGGCCCTCGTCGTCGGTGAGGCGCCAGGCCCAGCCGTGGACGCCGTCGTGCCGCTCCTGCCACGCCTCGCCGAGCAGCGCGGCGCCGGGTGCCGCCGGCGCGAGGTACTCGAGGCGGACCCGCCGCGGGGTGCCGGTGATCGCGGACTGCGCGACGTCGCCCGCGACGTGGAGCGCCTCCTCGAGGTAATCGAGATATGCGGCGTTGTTGACGTGGCCCATGG
>JANNHX010000486.1:0-7966 GCA_031404615.1 Chloroflexota bacterium | reverse complement strand
CCACGGATCGCTACACTCCCGCCACAGGGGAGAACCCAGGGGGACCGTGGCGACCAACCCGCAGCTCACGCCGGCCGAGTTCGCCCACAAGTGGCGCGGCATCTCCACCGGTGAGCGCGCGTCCGCGCAGGCCCACTTCATGGACCTCTGCCGGATGCTGGGCGAGGCCACGCCCCACGAGGCGGACCCCATCGGCGAGTGGTTCGCGTTCGAGAAGGGCGCCGGCAAGCTCGGCGGCGGTGAGGGCTTCGCGGACGTCTGGAAGCGGGGCTTCTTCGCCTGGGAGTACAAGGGCAAGGGCAAGGACCTGAAGGCGGCGTACCGCCAGCTGGTCGATTACAAGGACGCCCTGGAGAACCCGCCGATCCTCGTGGTGTCGGACATGACCACCATCGAGGTCCGGACCAACTTCACCAACCTCAGCCCCATCACCAAGGTCGTCACGCTCGATGACCTGGCGGGCCAGGACCCATCGAACGCGCTGGCGATCCTGCGGGCCGTGTTCACCGCCCCGGACGAGCTGCGCCCCGTCTTCCGCACGAAGGAGCTGACCGAGGCCGCCGCCTCCCATTTCGCGCAGCTCGCCCTGGCGCTGCGGGGACGCGGCCACGATCCCGAGCGCGTCGCCCACTTCCTGGACCGGCTGCTGTTCTGCCTGTTCGCCGAGGACGTCCGCCTGCTGCCGAAGGGCGTGCTATCGCGCCTGGCGGAGGCGACGAAAGCGCGGCCGAACCTGTTCGCGAACGCGCTGCGTGAGCTGTTCGAGCGGATGAGCCACGGCGGCGGGATGTTCGGGACGGAGGAGGTGCCCTGGTTCAACGGCGGACTGTTCGACTCCGATGACGTCCTGGAGCTGACGGCGCCCGAGATCGGGACGCTGATCGAGGTGGGCCGGCTGGACTGGGCGCAGATTGAGCCCGCGATCTTCGGCACCCTGTTCGAGCGCGGCCTGGACCCGGACCGCCGGGCGCAGCTGGGCGCGCACTACACGGACCGCGACTCGATCTGGAAGCTGGTCGAGCCCGTGGTGATGCGGCCGCTGCGGCGCGAGTACGTGACGATGCAGGCGGCGGTCACGAAGCTCGTGCTGTCGGGGCGGAAGTTCACGAAGGCGACACCGGCCGATGGGGACCCGGTCCGGGTGTTCGAGGCGTTCCTCGACCGCCTGCGCACGGTGCGCGTGCTGGACCCGGCCTGCGGCTCCGGCAACTTCCTGTACGTGACGCTCAAGGCGCTCAAGGACCTGGAGTGGGAGGCGATCCAGTGGGGGTCGCTGGTGCTGCGGCGGCCGCAGCAGATCCCGCAGATCGGGCCCGAGGCGGTGCTGGGCATCGAGCTTAACGCCTACGCCGCGGAGCTCGCCCGGGTGACGATCTGGATCGGGCAGATCCAGTGGATGACGAGCCACGGGCTGGGCTACGACAACCCCGTCCTCCGCGCGCTCGATCACATCGAGACGCGGGACGCGCTGCTGGACTGGACGGGCCCCGCGAAGCCGCGCGAGGCGGAGTGGCCGGCCGCGGAGTTCATCGTGGGGAACCCGCCATTCCTGGGCAACCGGCTGCTGCGGCGAGGGCTCGGGGACGCGTACACGCAGGCGCTGTGGTCCGTGTTTGACGACCGCCTGCCTCGCTCGTCAGACCTTTGCTGCTTCTTCCATGAGAAGGCACGAGCAGCCATCGATGCGCAGCGGACTAGCCGAGCGGGCTTGCTCGCAACGCAGGGGATTCGAGGGCAGGCGAATCGTCGAGTTCTCGAGCGGATCAACGTTTCGGGTGCGATCTTCTACGCGCGCTCAGACGAACCATGGGTCCTGTCCGGAGCGGCCGTCCACATCAGCTTCGTGGGCCAAGACAACGGAGCCGAAGCGTCCCTCGAGCTTGATGGAAGGCAGGTGCCCGCGATCAATGCCAACCTCACCGCCGGCCTAGACCTGACCCGAGCTCGCAAGCTGTCGGAGAACTCGGGAACGGCCTTCATGGGAGACATCAAGAGCGGCCCGTTCGACATCCCGGAGGCCGTCGCGCGTGAGCTTCTGGGCGCGCCGAATCCCGACGCCCGCTCCAATGCCGACGTGGTTCGCCCCTGGGCCAATGGTCTCGACCTGACCGGGCGGTACCGCGACTACTGGATCATCGACTTCGGCGTGGACACCTCGGAAGGCGAGGCCGCCCTGTATGAGCGTCCGTTCGAGTACATCCTGAAGCACGTTCGTCCAGCTCGGGTGGGAAGCGGAAGCGAGAAGCGAGAGCCGCGTTGGTGGCTCCACGTGTGGCCCCGCCCGGAGTTGCGCGCGCGACTCTCGGGCTTGGAGCGGTATATAGCCACACCCCGCATTTCGAAACACCGACTCTTCTCTTGGCTTCCCAGTGACACGCTGCTGGACAGCGCAGCCATCGCCATCGCCCGCGACGACGACTACACCTTCGGCGTCCTCCACTCGCGGGTCCATGAGCTCTGGGCGCGGGCCACCGGCACCCAGCTCCGCGAGGTCGAGTCCGGCTTCCGCTACACGCCCACCACCTGCTTCGAGACCTTCCCGTTCCCGCGCCCCACGGAGGACCAGCGCGAGGACATCGGCGCCGCCGCGTATGCCCTGGACCTGCTCCGCAACGGCTGGCTCAACCCGCCCGGCCTGGACGAGGCATCGCTCGCCGTGCGCACCCTCACCAACCTCTACAACGAGCGCCCCACCTGGCTCGCCCACGCCCACGCCGCCCTGGACGCCGCCGTCTTCGCCGCCTACGGCTGGCCCGCAGACCTCCCGGACGAGGACGTCCTCGCCCGCCTCCTGGCCCTCAACCTGGAGCGTCCGCCCGCCTGACGCCCGCGTGAGCGGGCGATAAGCCACCGCGGCTACCGTCCGGAGGTGCCATCGACACCCGCAGGCCATCACGGGCGACGCTACTGGCGTCTCTATCGAACCGAGTCCGGGAACCACGTGGTTCGCGACGTTCTTCGGAGCCTGCCCGTCGAGGACTACGCGAACATCCGAGCCGCCATGAGTGAGGTGGAGCAACGGGGGCTGACGGGCACCAAGCAGATCAAGGGCGACATCCGCCAGATCGAGGCTGACGGTGATCACGGTGTCACGTATCGACTCCTGTTCGCCGTCGATGGGCATGCGAGCCAGATGCTCCTGGGCCTCGTCGCGTTCAGCCAGAAGACCCAGAAGACTCCTGACAGGGCGCATCGCCGTGGCCGAGGACCGCCTCAAGGACTGGAGGTCCCGCCGCAAGGCGTTCGAGAAAAGCAGGTGACCCGGGCTCGAATTCCGGCCTGGCCTTGACTGCCGATACCTTCAGAGATATAACCCGCCGTACGTCACCAAGGGCTAGTCACATGACGACCGAACGCGACGCCTTCGCCGAGGCGTCCTCCGACTCCATCGAGAATCTCGACGCCGAGATCGCGCTCGATCATCCCGAGCTGCCGCTGCTCATCGCCGCCGCCGAGGATCGTCGTGCGCTTCTCCGTGAGCTCGCCAGGCATCGCCGTATGGCCAATGTTGGGCAGGGTGAACTGGCCGTGCGCATGGGCACCTCGCAGTCATTCGTTTCGCGCCTCGAGCGCGGGCTCGTCGATCCGCAGCACTCGACCGAGGATCGGTATGCGGCTGCGCTTGGCCTGCGCGTTGTGCGCCGAGTCCATCGCGCCTGATCCCGCGCGTTGCTCGTACGGCGACGTCCTCGCCCGTCTCCTCCGCACTGAACCTGGAGCGCCCGCCCGCTGATCAGCGACCGGTCTGCCGAACGATCGCGGGTTTGCCCCTCGCCAGGGCTTGACCGGCCGGAGGACCCGGGTGGGATACTCGCCCGGGCGACGCGGTCGAGGCTGGCAGATCGAGAAAGGATGCGGAGATGGCAGAGCAGCTCCCGGAGTGGGAACGACTCCTCCGCGCCGCCGCTCGTCTGCAGGGCATCCTCCCGGACGCGACGCTCGTCGGCGGAACAGCTGCGGCCATCGACGCCGGACACCGTCGGTCGATGGATGCCGACCACGTGATTCGGGGGCTCTCCGGTCGTTTCGACGAAATTCTCGCGGAGCTGGAGTCCGCCGCCGGCTGGACGACGGCGAGGGTCAAGCGCCCGGTCGTGATCTACGGAAGCCTGGACGGCATCCTGACCACCGTGCGCAACCAGATCCGCTCCGCTCCCCTCGAAACCGTCGAGGTGACCACCGGCGGCCAGAAGCTGCGCATCCCGACCCGGGCAGAGATCCTGCGCGTGAAGTCCTGGCTGATCGTCAAGCGGAACGCGACGCGGGACTTCCTCGATGTTGCGGCGATTGCCTCGATGCTGAGCGATCGGGCCGTCCTGGCGGCCCTTGCGCCGATGGACGATCTCTACCCGCAGGCGGCGGATCACGCCGCGGTTCGCCAGCAGCTCATGATCCAGCTCGCGATGCCCCGGCCATTCGATCTCGGGAGCCTGGACCTGGCGGAGTACAAGGCGTTGAGCCCTGCCTGGCGCGACTGGGAGACGGTCGTCGGGCAGTGCGGCAGGATAGGGACGCTCATGGCGACGGCCGTGGCGACGCAGCGGGCCGGGTGGCAGGACATCAAGGGGTAGGATGCCGACATGCGGCATCGGCACCTCACCCACCAGCGATTGACGCCCGCGGCCCTCGACGACCTGCTCGAGAACGGCACGCTCGGCGATTGGCAGCCGGTGCTCGCCCGCGTTCGACGAGACCCGTATGGGCTCGTGGCGATACGGATCGCCGAGCTGCTTGACGCTCGTGACTACGAGGAACGAGGCGCGCTCTGGCGCTCGTATCTCGACCAGTCCCGGTCGCGCGTCGCAGCGGGCACGGCCCCCCGGGGCTGACAAGGGCGACCTCCACTCGCGGGCCCATGAGCCAGCGTCATCCTCGGCCGGTTCGCGCGTCCTCGCCCGCGATGCTGAGTGATGCCAGCTCCGCGGCGAACCCCTCCAGGTCCTCAACGCCGTAGTAGGCCGCGGGGACGTCGAGCCGCCACCAGCGCACGGGCTCCTTGAAGTCCACGCGTACGCCGCCGCGCGGACTGCCCGCGAATGAGATGTCGGCGTGCCGGATCGAGCGCCGCAGCCCGATCGCCGTGATCCAGCGCCAGGGACCCTCGATGCGCCAGCGCGTGGCGTTGGACATGGGCGTCGTGAACGCGAACCGCCCGAAGCGGACCCGGATCTCGCCCCCGCCGATCTCTGCCCAGGCGCGCTCCGGCGTCACCCCGAAGGCGATGCGGAGGAAGAGCCGGGAACGGGAGCCGATGCGGATGGGGTAGCGGGCCATGGCGGCAGCCTAACCCCTCGTCATCGGTCCGGTGCGGCACGCCCTCGCGCAGTCCGGAGGGAACCCCACCCCTCGAATCGCAACCCGGCCTACCGGTAGACTTCGCGCAAACCACAGCACAGCACGCGGGAGGGGCCATTGGCCGAGCCGGAGGACCACCAGCCGACCGAGTCCGGGGACGACCCCGCGCGCGGCAAGACCGTTCATGGTGAGGCGGCCAACGCCGGCCACCGGGTCCTCGGATCGGATGACGCCGAGGTCGAGGCGTACCTCGAGGTCGCGCTCGACGCGCCCGCCCCGGACCGCGCCCCCACGGACCCGCCCGTCGCAGCGACCATGCCCGAGCCCGGCGTGGTGGCGGTCCTGGACTTCGGCAGCCAGTTCGCCCAGCTCATCGCGCGGCGGGTCCGCGAGCTCAATGTCTACTCGGAGCTGCTCCCCCACGACACGCCCCTGGCCGAGCTGGAGCGCCGCGGCGTCCGCGCGATCATCCTCTCGGGCGGCCCCAACTCGGTCTATGACGAGAAGGCCCCGCGCCCGGACGGATCCATCTGGTCCGGCCGCCTGCCGGTCCTGGGCATCTGCTACGGCGCGCAGCTCATGGCCAAGGAGCTCGGCGGCGATGTCATGCCCGCCTCCAGGCGCGAATACGGCCCGGCGACGGTGCAGATCACCCGCGAGGGCGGCCTGTTCGAGGGGATCGACCGCGAGCAGCCGGTCTGGATGAGCCACGGCGACTCCATCACGCGCCTGCCGGAGGGCTTCGTCGCCACCGCGCAGACGGAGTCGACGCCGTACGCGGGCCTCGCCGCCCCGGAGCGGAACCTGTACGGCATCCAGTTCCACCCCGAGGTCGTCCACACGCCGCGCGGCAAGGACGTGCTGCGCAACTTCGTGACCGGCATCGCCGGCATCGCGCCCTCCTGGACGTCATCGAACTTCATCGAGACGACCGTCACCGAGATCCGCGAGCGCGTCGACAAGCACGCCCGCGAGACCGGCTCCAACGGCCAGGTCATCTGCGCGCTCTCGGGCGGCGTGGACTCCGCGGTCGCCGCGGCTCTTGTGCACCGTGCCGTGGGCGACCGGCTCACCTGCATCTACGTGGACCACGGGCTGATGCGCAAGAAGGAGTCGGAGCTCCTGCGCGTGACGTTCGAGGCCAACCTGGGCATGCGCCTGGTCATGGTCGACGCGCGTGAGCGGTTCCTGGCCCGCCTCGCCGGTGTCACGGACCCGGAGGAGAAGCGCCGGATCATCGGCGACGAGTTCATCCGCGTCTTCGAGGAGGAGGCGGCCAGGATCGGGCAGATCGACTTCCTGACCCAGGGGACGCTCTACCCGGACGTCATCGAGAGCACGACGCCCGAGACGAAGACCGCGCAGAAGATCAAGACGCACCACAACGTGGGCGGCCTGCCGGCGGACATGCGCTTCCAGCTGATCGAGCCGCTGCGCTACCTGTTCAAGGACGAGGTGCGCCTGGTGGGAACCGCGATGGGCCTGCCCGACGCGATGGTCCAGCGCCAGCCCTTCCCGGGCCCGGGTCTCGCGATCCGGATCCTGGGCGAGGTCACCGCCGAGCGCCTGGACACGCTGCGGGACGCCGACTGGATCGTCATCGACGAGATCAAGGCCGCCGGGCTCTACCGCAGCGTCTGGCAGTCGTTCGCCATCCTCACGCCGGTGCGCTCGGTGGGTGTCATGGGCGACGGGCGAACCTACGCGAACGTCGTCGCGATCCGCGCCGTGACGTCGGAGGACGGCATGACCGCCGATTGGGCGAAGCTGCCCTACGACGTGCTGGGCAAGATCTCGTCCCGGATCGTCAACGAGGTCCCGGGCGTCAACCGGGTTGTGTACGACATCAGCAGCAAGCCGCCGGCCACGATCGAGTGGGAGTAGGCGGGGAATAGGCCGATCGGGGGGTTGGCATCACGGGACGGGGGTCCAGAATGCGCACATGGCCGAACCGATGAGCGGCCCGATCACCCATTGCCCGTGGTGCTCGGCCCACCTGCCCGACCCCGCGATCGAACGTTGTCCGTCGTGTGACGCGGCGCTGACCGCCGTCCCCGACGCTCCGACGGAGATCAAGGGCGTCACGACGCTCGACACCGAGGCGATCCTGCGAGCCCGCTCCGAGGTTGCCCGACCGCAGCGAAACAACCGCCTGCTGTCGTTCATCACGGGCGAGATGTCGGTCGACACGTCGACGCCGGCCGGCCCCGAGGTGTTCGCGCCGCCGCCCAACGAGGTGCGCCGCGAGATGCTCCGACTCCAGCTCGAGGCGGAGCGCGCGGACCTCGCCGCCGAGACGGTCGCGCTCAAGGCCGACGAGCTCGCCCGGCGGGGGATCCACCTGTCCGAGCTGGGCGGGCTGGAGCCGCCGCCCGACCCCGACGCGGCGCCGGGTGCCGACGCGGCGCCCAGCCCCGACGCGGCTCCCGGCCCAGACGCCTCGTGGCCCAAGGAGCTCACGCCCGACGACGCGGAGCCCGAGCCCCAGGGCTGAACCCCGGCCGCCCAAGCAGCCGCTCCTGGCTCTGAGCCGTGCCGGGACACGCCCGCTATCCTCCACCCATGCCCGAACGACTCCCGCCCCCCGGCCCGTCCTTCATCAAGGAGCACGAGGTGCGCATCGGCGACCGCGTCCTGCGGGCCGGCATGAACAAGCCCGTCGACGGCCCCG
>JANNHX010000485.1:0-1620 GCA_031404615.1 Chloroflexota bacterium | reverse complement strand
GTCCAGGGTCGCGCGCCGGAACTCCATGCCGTACTTCTCGGAGAAGCCTTCGAACTGCCCGTGCCCGAACATAGGCAGGCCGGGCAGCGTCGCCAGCAGCGTCGCCACGCCGAAGTACTTGTCGCCCTACCCGAACTCCTCGACCGCGGTCTTCTCGTCCGGGTTGTTCATGAAGTTGACGTAGCGCTTGAGGATCTCCGGGTCGAACTCCAGGGTCTCCTAGATGACCTTGCGGTAGCCCGCGTTGTCCACGTCCCGGAGCATGTGCATGAACGCGCTGTTGTAGACGCGGTGCATCCCAAGGGTCCGGACGAAGTAGCCCTCCAGCATCCAGAAGGCCTCGGCCAGGAGCAGGGTGTCGGGGACCTCGGTGGCGACGCGGTCGACGACCTCGCGCCAGAACTCGACGGGCATGGCCGCCTCGAACTCGGCCGCCGTCATCGTCCCGTGCTCGGCGCGCGAGGGGATCGCCCCGCCGCCTTCGCCAGGGCCCGGGAACCAGAGCCGCCGCACGTGGCGCTTGGCGAGGACCATCGCGGCGTCGAACCGGACGACCGGGAACCGGCGCGCGACCGCCAGGATCGTCTGGATCACCTGTTCGCGGACGGCCGCCGACGAGAAGTCGAGCTGCGCGGTGTCGTTCCAGGGGAAGCTCGTGCCGTCGTTGCCGTGGTAGATGTACCGGCGCTCACCCGAGCTCCGGTCGCGGCGCTCGAAAACGACGGCCGCGTCGCTGTTGTCCCAGTAGTGGTCCTCGAGGCGGACCTCCACGCCGTTGTGCTCGCCGAGGTTCTCGCCGCTGAACCCGTAGGCGGGGTAGGGCGGCTCGGGAAGCGAGAGGAACCACTCCGGGTGCTCGACGACCCAGCGGGAGTCGATGCCCATATGGTTGGGGACCATGTCCGACGCCAGCCGGATCCCGCGCTGCCACGCCCGGTGGCGCAGGTTCGCCCAGGCGTCCTCGCCGCCCAGGTCCCACGCGATGACGTAGTCGTCGAGCGAGTAGGCCGAGGCCGCCGCGTCCGGGTTGCCGCGCCAGACCTTGATCCGCTGGCTGGCGTTGGACCGCTCCCACAGGCCGATGAGCCAGAGCCCTGTGATGCCGAGCCGCGCGAAGCGGTCCAGCTCCTCGTCCGGGATGGCGTCCAGGGTCCGGATGTCGAGCCGATACCGCCGCGACAGCTGGTCCAGCCAGACGTGCGTGCTCTTGGCGACGAGGACGAGCCTGGGCATCCACGCCGAGTCGCTGCTGAACCGCTCGGGCTCCGTTTCGAGACCCGTCAGGTTGGGCGCCTCGCCGTGGCCGCCGCCCCCGCCGTCGCCGGGGCCCGCGCCGCCGCCGCCGAACCGGAGGTGGAGCCCGCGCTCCTCCTCGGCGATCACGTCCGTGATCAGCAGCAGCCGGTCCAGGAGCGAGTCGAAGGCGTCGCCCAGCAGGGCCCCCCAGTGCTCGCGGATGTAGCGCAGCTGGCCGGCGAGGGACGTCGGGTGAGCGCGCGCCGGGGCCCGCAGCAGCTCGACCAGCGTCTCGCCGTTGGGGCCGATGGGCGGCAGGGCACCCTGGTACGCCTCCAGCGCGGCGATCGCCGCGTTCCGGTCCGGACCGGCGAGGGCCGTGTC
>JANNHX010000484.1:0-8128 GCA_031404615.1 Chloroflexota bacterium | reverse complement strand
GTGAGTTTCGGGCGCCCGGGGCCGCGTCTCGCCCGGGCCGCGTCTCGCCCGGGGCCGCGTCTCGCCCGGGGCCGCGTCTCGCCCGGGGCCGCGTCTCGCCCGGGGCCGCGTCTCGCCCGGGGCCGCGTCTCGGCCGCTGGTCAGTCGCTGGTCAGCCGCCCGTGGCCAGGATCACCACCCGGCTGCGCGAGATCACCCTGCCATCGGGCGCGAGCGCCACCACGAGCAGGCGCACCTCCACGATCCCGCCCGGCACCCGGAAGCGCAGCGGGGCCTCGGGCACGTGCGCGAACTTGCCGATCACCCGGCCGCCCGGATTGCGCGGGCGCGGTGGCGGGACGACCTCGTTTCCCGTGGCCTCGAGGTTGTACGAGCTCGCGCCTTTCACGGAGGTCCTGGTGACGCGGATCCCGTCCGGAGCCACGAACCGCGCGCGCAGCCGCGGCCGGATGATCGTGGGCGAGGCGGTCGGCGTGGGGGTCGGCTGGGCCGTCGGCGGGGGGGCCGAACGCGTGGGGGCGGGCGTCCTCGCCGGGGCGGGTGTCGGGGCGGGGGTCCTCGTGGGCTCGCGCGTCGGAGCCGGGTTCGGCGACGCGGGCACACGCGTCGGGGCGGGTGTCGCGCCGGGCGTGGCGGTCCGCGAGGGCGGCGGCGTGGCTCCCGGTGCCAGGGTCGAGCCGGGGGACGGGCGTCGGGTCGGGCTGGGGCTGGGGGTCGGGATCGGGCTCTGGCTGGGGGTCGGGGTCGGGGTCGGTCTCCCGGCCGTGATGGAGCCCACGGGCTGGCCGTGCTCCACCCGGAGGCGTCCCTGTTCGACCGTGGCCATGTCGCCCGGCCGCAGGAGCGTGTCGCCGACGCGCGCGGAACCGCCCTCGCCAACGCTGACGACGGCGCCCTCGGGCAGTTGCAGCCCGTCGGGATCCTCGAGGACCGTCCCGTCCACGAGGGCGACCTCGGTGTTGACGGGGGCCTCAAGCTCGGGCGGCGCGATGGGGCGGCCCACGCCCGCGCCGATGGCGATGACGAGCGTGACGGCGGCGCCGGCGAGCAGCGTGCCGCCGAGCAGCGTGCGGCCCTGGAGCGTGCCGCCCAACAGCTTGCGGAGCCGGGTGCGGCGCGGCGGAGGCGGGGCCACGGGGGGCAGCGATGCGGCCACGGCGAGCAGCCGGGCTTCCAGGCCATCGGCGAACGCCTGGTCCGGGCCGGGAACGGGGCGCCGGCCCGCCTCTTCGAGCCGCCTGCGGAGGTCGTCGTTCATGTCTCGTCCCCCGTTGTCCGGAGGGCCTGCCGGAGCGCCCGGGAGGCTCGGTGGACCACGACCGCCATCGTGGCCTTGCTGGTGCCCAGGGCCGCGGCCGCCTCGTCGGGACTCAGCCCGGACAGGTAGCGCAGGGCGAGGGCACGCTGGTAGCGCGGGCTCAGGCGGCTCATCGCGCCCAGCAGCTCATCGACGGCATCACGGGTGTCGACGGCGTCCGCGGGATCGGGAGCCGCCTGGCCATGGAGCAGGATCGCGGCCTCGACAGCCCGGGGCGACCCTGCCCGCTCCGTCCGCCGGTAGTGATCGACCAGCTCGTTGGAGGCGATCCGGAACAGCCACGGGCCGAAGCCACCGGGCCGCCAGGAGTACGAGCCGAGGCTGCGAAGAGCGCGCTCGAAGGTCGCCGAGGTGATGTCCTCGGCCACCTCCACGGCGCCCGTCCGCCGGTAGGCAAACGCATGGACGCGGGGCAGGTAGCGGTGGTAGAGCTCGGCGAAGGCCTTCGGGTCCTCCCTCGCCTGCTCCACCAGCGCCCGCTCATCGTCTTCCGCATCGGGTTGCCTGTCCACGTTGACAAGTGTGCCGATGTCGGACGCACCGATGCCTGCGTTCCCCGCGTGCGGCCTTCGTCAGGGGACCTGGACCACGATCGGACCGCCGCGGCTCAGGACGCGGCCCGTCGAGGACAGCCCGAGGACCGCGTAGCGGATCGTCTGCCCGGAGGCGACCTTGGTGTCGACGAAGGACCGGATCCCGCTTCTCGGGGTGCGGTAGATCGCCTCGCGGGCGGCGCCGTCCAGGGACCGGATCAGCACGTAGCGGACGACCGCGGGCCGGGTTGCGGCGGCCCAGCGGCAGGACACGGCCTTCCCGTTGGTGATGGCCGTGATGCCGCAGCGCATGCCGATGATCTCGATCGCCCGGCCGATGCTCACCTTGGCGCGCGCGCTGATCGCGACGCGCGTGCCGTCGGCCGCGAGACCGACCACGGTGTAGGTGTAGCTGTGGTTGGCGAAGACGTAGCGGTCCACGAAGCGAAGCGGGTTGAGCGTGGTGACCGTCGACACGAGCCGGCGGGTGTGGCCGTCGACGGAGCGCCAGACGCGGTACCTGGCGATGGCGATGCCGGCCGGGGCGGTCCACTTGCACACGATGGCGCGATGCGGGGTGGCCGGGCCGAGCGGGTTGAGCAGGGTGAGGCTGCAGCCGAGCTTGATCTCGGCGAGGATCGGGGCGGGGGTGGCCGCCTCGCCCGCGCCGGGCGCGGTGGGTTGCGCCGCGGCGGCCATGGCGCTGGACGGCACCAGCAGGGCGGCGGCCAGCAGCGTCGTGCCGACGAGCTGGACCAGGCGTGAACGTCGCATCAGGACTCCCTCTGTGTGATGGGCTGTACACAGGAGAACGGCGACGGGCCCCGATCCATTACACCCGCTGCGCGATTGGGGTGCGTGCGAGCGGTGATTCGGCGCTGTTCGGTGCGCGGCGGCAACGGCATACCCAAGGCCCGGGCCGAATGGCCCGTGATTCCGTGGGAAGGCGCAGTACTTTCGGATGGTACCGACGGCAGTCCTTTTCTCAGGAGAGGACCCCATCCCCTCTCCGGCGCCGACTCTCTCGGCGCTCCTCGCGCGTCGCGTTCCACGTTCGACAGCTGCGCAGGACCACCGTCGCTGGGGTTTGATCGCGCCCGGTTGTGGCGCGTCGTTGTCCGCATCGCACGAACCACGTGAGGGTTCGCTGGGAGAACCATGGGTGATCCGGGAGGGGTAACCGTAGCCCCCGTGTGGGTAGGGCATCGATCGCCGGCCTTAAGCCTTGAATGGGGGCGGTCGTGGTGACCGGCCGCCGCATCGCGGACGTGATCCTGGTCACCGCTGGCGCGCTGGTCCTCGTCGCCGGGATCGCCATCCGCGTCAACGACCTGCACTTGCAGACCGTCCTCACCGGCTCGATGACACCCGCGGTGTCGCCGGGCGACGTCGCCATCACGCAACCCGTCCCTGTCTCTGTGCTTCGCGCGGGGGACGTGGTTGCCTTCTACCCGCCCGACAAGGACGTGCCGGTTCTGCACCGCATCGTCTCAATCGAGGACAAGGATGGAGCCGTCTCCATCACCACCAAGGGTGACGCCAACAGCGTCACTGACCCGTGGACCGCTACGTTGCAGGGCGACACAGCCAACCGAATGGTCGGCTACGTCCCGCTCATCGGGTGGCTCCCCCAATATCGCGGCCTCCTGTTCCTTGCAGCTGGTCTGCTGTTTGGCTTCACGCTCGTGCGTGGCCTGCTGAAGGAGGTCCGGCACCGACGCCCTGGCCCGGCGTGACGACCAGCCCCCTGCGTATCGGGGGTCCTGTTCGCCTCCTGTTCGTCAGCCCATTCGACAAGAGAGGACAGACATACATCATGCGAAAGGTCGCGACCCTTCTGGTCGCTCTCGGCCTGACCATCGGACTTATCGGCGCTGGTGTCAGCGCCCAGTTCACTGACAGCGCGTCGGCCACACAGCAGATCAATCTCGGTGACTTCGGGATCGTGCTCGACTCCAGCACCCCCGGCGCCACGGTCTCCGACGCTGGCAAGACTCTCACCTGCCCGCTTCTCATGCCCACGAGCTCGGCCCCCGCGTGGGGCACCGTCGGCTGCCACGTCATCATCAAGAACGACGGGACGTTCGTACCGACCTCCGTGAAGCTCTACGCGCAGGTCACCGTCTACGGCACCGCGAACCCCGCGCATTTCATGGCGCAGTTCAACGAGGGCGCCGGCTCCTGGTCGCCAAACATGTACGGCGACACGCCGATGCTGAACACCTTCACGTCCAGGACGCTCGTCAGCACGACGACCGTCGTTCCGGCCGACATGGAAACCAACCTCGGCTGGCTTGAACTCGACAACGGCGACCTCAACTCCGTGGTGGTCATCACCTACTCCATCGAGGCCGCTGGCTAACCCGCCGTCCATCCATCAGTGAGGACGGGTGGCCAGGGCCCGTCCTCACGGGGAAGACCTGGCGAGGAGTATCAATGCGCAAGCTCGCGACCCTGCTGGTCGCTCTCGGCCTTACGTTCGGACTTATCGGGGCTGGTGTCGCAGCCACCTTCAGTGACAGTGTCACCGCCACGCAGAACATCGAGGTTGGAACCCTCGCCTGTGAGATCAGCCACACGACCGCTGGGGTGATTTCCAGCAATCACAAGTCCGTGACGTACGACGCCCCCAAGATCCTCAGCTCCGCTGCCGCTAGTGCGCCGTTCACGTTCACTGTGCAGTCAACCGGAGACATCCCGGCCAAACTTCACGTGACACAAACGACGCCTGGCGCGCCGTTCACGAGCATCCTCGCGAGTCCCGCTGACGTGGTGCTCCAGCAGAACGATACCCATGCCTACACCGCCGGTCTCCAGTGGGGACCGCTCGGAAACGACGACATGGGCGATAGCGCCTCGATCACCTACACCGTTGACTGCAACGAGGTGCCCGCGGTCAGGCAGTGGAGCGCGGGAACTGCCGGGGCGATCTCCCCTGTATTCCCGAGCACGAACGCGGCCAACGAGACCGCTGGTTGGCTCAATGTGACCGTCCTCGACTCCACTATCACCGTCCAGAGCGCGCGACTGCTCGGCTATGGTGGTAGCTGCATCGAGTACCGCTTCAACAACAACACGCCCGACCAGAAGAGAGTCGGCTCCAACCCGAACACGTTGGTCACCGACGGTTTTTGGCCGACCAAGTGCATCGGCATCCCCGCCCTGAATCCGACCGCGACGATCACGATCCCGGCCGGCGTCACGACCTTCGAGGTTCGCTCCGCTTTCGGCGCTGAGAGCGGCGAGCGCTTCGACTGGACGCGCTTCAACCTGCTTCCGTAGTCCTGATCCAGCTGTCCATCACCCCGTGAGGACGGGTCGCCAGGGCCCGTCCTCACGGACCACCTTACGAGGAGTATCAATGCGCAAGATCGCGACCCTGTTGGTCGCTCTCGGTCTGACCCTTGGCCTTCTGGGCGCTGGCATCAGCGCCACCTTCACCGACAACGCGTCGGCCACCATGACCGTCCAGGTCGGGACGTTCGACATCAGCCTCGCATCGTCGCAGGGCACCGTCGACTGCCCGGCAGGACTCGGCGTCTGCACCGTGACGTACACGGCACCCGACATCATGTCGTCCACCGCGGCGAACGCCCCGCTGACCTTCACCGTCACCTCGAACGGCACCATCCCCGCGAAGATCCACGTCACGGCAACGACCCCCGCTGCCCCGTTCACCGACATGCTCGGCCCGGTCGCGGACTTCACGCTCGGGCAGAACGAGAGCCACGTGTTCAACGGTGGTATCGCGTGGCCGGAGCTGTTCAACGCGCAGCTCGGCATGTCCACATCGGTGACGTACACCGTCGCCGCGTCTGACCTCTAAGGCTGAGCATGAACGCCCGCAAGATCGGGGCGACGCTCGTCGCCCTCGGGCTGACACTCGGCCTCATCGGGGCAGGCGTCAGTGCTTCCTACACCGACAACGGCAGCGCGTCCGAGATCATCCGCGTCGGCACGTTCGGCTGTGAGATCAGCTCGACCGCGCCGCAGGCCGTCGTCGTCAACCAGGCCAACCCAGCCCTCCATACGGTCACGTTGCCGCTCGTGGAGATCAAGTCCAGCGCAGCGGGCAGCGTTGCGCTCCCGTTCGCCATCAAGAGCGTCGGATCCATCGGCACGACCGTGTCGGTGACCATGACGGTCCCGCCCGCGCCGTTCACGAGCGTTCTCGTGGCGCCGGTCGCGGACGTCTACCTGACCACCAACCAGAGCCACGACTACGCAGGTGGTCTGCAGTGGCCGATGCTCGTCAACGCCGATCTCGAGAAGGCTGCGACGATCACGTACACCGCGACCTGCGCCGAAGGGCAGCCGCCCGCTCCCGACCCGACGCAGGTAACGCCCGCGGCGCCGACTGCCATCAACGAGTCGTGCGACGGCGGCACCGTCCTTCCGGGCGGGGTCATCATCCCGTCCGTCACGGGCGTCGTGTACGGCATCAACGGAGACACGGTCGCCGCCGGGACGCACCCGCGCGCGGCTGGCAACTTCACCGTCAACGCCATGCCTGCTCAGGACCCGAATGTCCCGGGCGGCTACGTGCTCACCGGCACGACGAGGTGGGACTTGTCCATCGTTCCGGCGACGTGCGTCGTTCCGCCGCAGGTCGAGTACGTCGGGGTCAACAACCTCGACTCTACTGTCGTCACCTCTCCGACCCCCCTTCCGCCCGGTGTCGCGGGCTGCTGGGCGTCCAGCGTCGGCAACGTCTGTCAGGTCGCGTACCCGGCAGGCACGCAGCCCGGCGACCTCGTGGTCGCCATCACGCAGAACCGCAACGAGAGGTCCGGGACGCCCGTCGCGTCCACCCCGACAGGCTGGGTGAAGCAGGGTCCGTCCATCTGGTCCGGCACCTGCAGCGGCACGCACGGTTGCACCGTCAGCGCAACGTTCAGCACGGTCGCTGGGACCGAGACCGTGACGCCCGTCTGGACCTCCACCGAGGCGATCCTTCTCGTCGTCTATCGCCACGCAAGCGTCGGCGCCGTCGCTGGCGTTCTCAGCAACGCCATCCCGCCCCTGACGCTCCAAGACACCTCTGGAACTTCGTGGGTGGCGGGCCTCGTGACCAAGGCCAGCCCGGCCCTGACGGTGGCCATCACTCCGCCCATGACCGCGCGCTCCAACCCGACCGACCGCTACATTGCAGCCTTCGACACCGCCGCTGGCGTGTCGTCGTGGGCAGGCCACAACGTGTCCGTCGGGATGCACGGCTTTGCCGTCGAACTGAGGGCTACTCCGTAGCCTCCGATCTGCTACGAGGGCGGCGGGCAACCGCCGCCCTCAATCCAGAGGCCCGTATGCATCGAGTGCTCCAAACACTCATCGTTCTCGCAATCGCCACCGCGACCTACAGCGTGGCCACGCTTCCGGGCGTCACCGCCACGTTCACCGACCGGGCTGCCGGTACTGCCTCCATCACCGTCGCGAGCCTTGGACCCGTGCAGGGACAGCCCCTGGCTACAGCGGCACCAACCGCCGCGGACCCCATCGTGAGCCCTGACTCAACCCCTGCGCCCACGGGAGCGGCTACACCGGAGCCAACGGTCGAACCTACGCCTGAGCCGATCGCTACGCCTGAGCCAACCGTCGAGCCGACCGCCGACCCCCCCGCCGCAGGAGATCCCGACCCCGGACCCTCCGGCAGCCTGACGCCCTCGGCCGACCCCACGACGCCCTGACCGACGCCAGGGACGTCACGCCATCAGCCCTCGGGCGCCTCCAGGTCCCGGGCGTACGCCGGGAACCGGAACCGCTGGGTCCGCGCGAGGATCCCGCCGTGCGCGAGGCGCGCGACCGTCGCCACGGTCGCCGGCTGGCCCGCCACGAGCCGCGGCAGGAGCAGGTCGGCCGCGGTGGCCATGGAGTAGGCACCGCAGCTCGGGAGGCCGACGATGGCCGTCCCGCCGAGGGTCGCGAGCCAGAGCATCGACCCCGGGTGCGACGGGACGCCGCGCCGGACGAGCGTCCCGCCGAGCGTCGCGATCGCGGCGAAGAACGCGTCGGACGGGTCCGTGCTGGCGCTCCCCGCGGTGAGCACGAGGTCCGCGTGGTCGGGCCCCGTGGCGGTCATGGCGGCGAGGGCCTCGCCCACGGGACCCGCGTCGACACGGACGTAGCACACGGTCCCGAGGCGGCAGCGCAGGCCCGCGACCTTGGCCCCGATCGACCGCTCGAACCGGGCCCGGGCGGCGGTCGCCACCTCGCCCTTGACCACGACCCCGACGCGCAGGTCGCGGAACGGTCGCACGCGCACCAGCGGGCCACCGCGGCG
>JANNHX010000483.1:0-3092 GCA_031404615.1 Chloroflexota bacterium | reverse complement strand
TTTGATAACTTGAGCACCGCAGGCATCTTCACCTTGGCGGGGAATCGAATAACCCTCGGTGGAAATATTACCACAACGGGCACCACGGGCACCATGACCCTGCGCATCTGCATCCTCGGCGTGAACGGCTTCATCGGCCATCACCTGTCCAGGAAAATCCTGGCGGACACGGATTGGCACATCCACGGCATGGACATGCAGTCCGACCGGTTGGACGACGTGCTGGGCAACCCGCGCTTTCACTTCTTCGAAGGCGACATCACGATCAACCGCGAATGGATCGAATATCACGTCAAGAAATGCGACGTGATCCTGCCGCTGGTGGCCATCGCCACGCCGGCCACGTATGTGAAGGAGCCACTGCGCGTCTTCGAGCTGGACTTTGAGGCCAACCTGCCCATCGTCCGCGCGTGCGTACGCTACGGCAAGCGCATCGTGTTCCCGTCCACGTCCGAGGTCTACGGCATGTCGCGCGACGCCGAGTTCGACCCGGAAGCGTCCGAACTGAGACTCGGACCCATCAACCAGCCACGCTGGATCTACGCATGCGCCAAGCAGCTGATGGATCGCGTCATCCACGCCTACGGCATGCAGGAGGGCCTCGACTACACACTGTTCCGTCCGTTCAACTGGATCGGCTCGGGTCTTGATTCGATCAACACCGCGAAGGAAGGCAGCTCGCGCGTCATCACCCAGTTTCTCGGCCACATCGTGCGCGGCGAACCCATCAAACTGGTCGATGGCGGCACGCAGAAGCGCGCCTTCACCTACATCGATGACGGCATCGATGCGCTCGTCAAGATCATCGCCAACAAGGACGGCATTGCCTCTGGCAAGATCTACAACATCGGCAACCCCGCCAACAACTGGTCGGTGCGCGAGCTGGCCGAGAAGATGCTGGCGATGGCGCTGACGTATCCGGAATACGCCGAGAACGCGGCCAAAGTGAAGCTGATCGACACCACCGCCGAGTCCTACTACGGCCTTGGCTACCAGGACGTGCAGAACCGCGTGCCCAAGATCACCAACACGTGTGCGGATCTCGACTGGATGCCGGTCGTCGGCATGGACGACGCGTTGGCACGCATCCTCGAGTCCTATCGCGCGCAAGTGGCCGAAGCCCGCAGGCTCGTTGACTAGGGATGCGTCTCGCGCTCAAAATCGACGTCGATACACTGCGTGGCACCCGCGAAGGCGTCCCCCGCCTGGTGGAACTGCTGCGCAAGCATGGTGTCACCGCCACGTTCCTGTTTTCGCTGGGCCCCGACCACACGGGCCGCGCGATCAAGCGCGTGTTCCGCGCCGGGTTCCTGGGCAAGGTACGACGCACGTCCGTCGTGAAGCACTACGGCGTGAAAACGCTGCTGTACGGCACCGTGCTACCGGGCCCGGACATCGGCCGTCGCGCTGCCGACGTTCTCCAGGGCGTGCGCGATGCCGGCCACGAAACGGGCGTGCATTGCTGGGACCACATCCGCTGGCAGGACGGCGTGGCGCAGGCCGACGCGCAATGGACACTGGACGAAATGCGCCGTGCCTGCGAACGCTTTACCGACATCATGCGCGAGCCCCCGCGCACGCACGGCGCCGCCGGCTGGCAGATGAATGTGCACGCCATGCGCTTCACGCAGCGCCTCGGCTTCGACTACTGTTCCGACGGTCGCGGCACGCATCCCTACCTGCCCGTCTGGAACGCCGAGCTGGTGCGCTGCCCACAGCTGCCCACGACACTGCCCACGCTGGACGAAATGATCGGTCTCGACAACGTCACCGAGGACAACGTCGCGGCGCATCTCCTCGAACGCACGCAGGATTCAAGCACGGGCGACCAGGTGTTCACGCTGCACGCGGAGCTTGAGGGCATGCGCCTCGCCCCGGCCTTCGAGCAGTTGCTGGTCGGCTGGAAGGCGCAGGGCTGGACGCTCGGCCCCACGCGTGCCATGTTCGACGCGGTGGAGCCGATGGCGTTACCGCGCTGCGCAACGGGCCCGGGAACCATTGCCGGCCGTACGGGAACGCTGCTGGTGCAAGGCCCCGAGTTCCTGGGCGAAGTCACGCTCAACTGACGTCCACCTTGCAATGCCTCACCCAGGAGTCATCATGCTCGGCAAGAAAGTTCCTCACTTCGAAGCTCCCGCCACCGGCGCGCTGTTCAAGCTCGCGGATCACGAGGGCACCATCGTCGTCCTCTACTTCTACCCGAAGGACAACACACCTGGCTGCACTACGCAGGGTGCGCAGTTCCGCGACAACTATCCGAAATTCCTGAAGGCTGGCGCCGTCGTCTACGGCATCTCGCGCGACTCGATGAAGTCGCACGACAACTTCAAGGCCAAGCTCGACCTTCCGTTTGACCTGATCGTCGACGAAGACGAAAAGCTGTGCACGATGTTCGACGTGATCAGGATGAAGAACATGTACGGCAAGCAGGTCCGCGGCATCGAGCGCAGTACCTTTGTCATCGACGGAACCGGCACGCTGGTGCAGGAATGGCGCGGCGTGAAGGTGCCCGGCCACGTTGACGAAGTGCTCACTTTTGTCAAAACGTTGTAACGCATATGGGGTACGCAGGGGTGGGGCGCTGTACGCTTTCCACCACAAGCGGTGGCGCCGCCTGTCTGGTCAAACTACTAGGGCTTGTGTCCAACGGAATTCGGGGGCAGGATAGGCGGGAGTCAAACGCTGTCTGTCCCACCGCTTAGGAGGCCCATGGTCGAACGCAAGCTGCGCCCCGCTCCATCCACGCTGCAACTGCTGCCCTCCCGCAAGCCGGCCAAGTCCGGCCCTGCGACCGCGACGAAACTCTTCGTCCTCGATACCAACGTGCTGATGCACGATCCGACGAGCCTCTTCCGGTTCGAGGAACACGATATTTATCTGCCAATCCTCACGCTCGAGGAACTCGACAACAACAAGAAAGGGATGACGGAGGTCGCGCGCAACGCGCGTCAGGTGAGCCGGTTCTTGGACGAGCTCGTAACGGCGCTTGGCGAAACTGGCGAAGGCATCGCACGCGGCATTCCGCTCCACGAAAAATCCAACGGCGCTGCGACCGGTCGGTTGTTCCTGCAGACCGAGACGATCTCCACCGT
>JANNHX010000482.1:0-2097 GCA_031404615.1 Chloroflexota bacterium | reverse complement strand
CCATATTCTGGTCTGGTCTGGTCTGGTCTGGTCTGGTCTGGTCTGGTCTGGTCTGGTCTGGTCTGGTCTGGTCTGATCATCGCTCTACAATCCTGTAGCGTTCGTTGGTGAATAGCTGCTGGTTCTGGGAGGCTTTCTGTTCCTCGCAAGCGTCAAGGATATCGGCGAGCTCTTGCTAGTGATCGCCAGCATTTACGTGGCACTTTTATTCATCGTGAAGCGGCGGCGGTGATGGGCTGAGTCTTTTACGCGACGGCGCCTCTTCGTGCTTTGGGTCATCGTACTGGTTGTTCTGCCGGGCTCGACCAGCACGCGGGCCGCCACCGCGGCGACGTCGCGGGCGTCCACGTGGGCGGTACGCGACCGGCGCCCGGCCGGGAGGAAGACCTCGTCGTGGTCGCGGATGTCGGCGAGGTGCGTGGTCGAGAGGTTCTGCATAAAGTAGGCCGCCCGCACGAACGTCCAGGCCATGCCCGATCGGCGCAGCGCATCCTCGATCCTGCGGTGGGGCACCAGCCGGTTGCGCTCGGCCCCCTGGATCGAGAGGAAGACCACGTGCCGGATGCCACGCCGGCGCGCCTCCGCGAGCGCGGGCGCGATGACGCCCTTGACGTCGGCGATCGCGGGCGGCCGCAGCAGGAACATCCGCTCGACCCCGTCGAACGCGCCGAACGTCGCAGGATCGCGGACGTCGAAGGGCACGATTTCCACTCGGTCGCCGAACACGGCCCGCGCTGCCTCCGGGTGGAACGCCGCCACGCGCACGGAGGCCCCCAGGGCGAGCAGCTCCCCGACGAGCGGCGTGCCCACGTTGCCAGGTGCGCCCGTGACGAGGACGGGCCGGGCGGGCACAGCCAGGGGGGCGGTCATGCCGGTTCCGCCCGAGGCGCGGGCCAGAGCCCCTCGAGGACGCGAGCCGCCCAGGCGTCGTCGAGCCGTTCCCCGAGCACCATGGGGGCAAGGAGCGCGCCGAACAGGGCGGCATCGGCGACATCGAGATCGAGGTCCGCGCGGAGCGCGCCGGACGCGACACCCCGCCGCAGGATCTCCCGGACGGTCGACCGGCGCGGCTCGAAGACGCGCTCGCGGAAGGCGGCGATGAGCTCGGGGTCGCGCCGCTCCTGGGCGAGCAGGGACCCGAGGATCGTCGCGGCGCCCGGCCGGGCGAGCGCCGTGGCCGTGGTGCGCAGCAGCTGCTCGAGGGCGTCCCGCGGGGCGGCGGGCAGCGGGGCCTGGGGTGCCGTCACGGGTGTCGTCGACAGCGCCGCGATCGCGGCGACGACGAGCTCGGGCTTCGAGCGGTACCGCCGGTACAGGGCGGGCCTGCCGACCTGGGCCCGGGCGGCGACGGCGGCGAGCGAGAGCGCCTGGTAGCCGACCTCGCCCAGCAGCGCGATTGTCGCCTCGGTGACGCGGGCATCGATCCCGGCCTGGCGCGGTCGGCCGGGCGGGCGCGTCGTGGCAGCGGTCATGCGGGCTCGTCCGCGAGGGTGACCAGCACGAGATGCGCGTGCTCGGTGGCCGTCGCCCGGGCCTCGGCCGGTAGCCGCCCGTCGTCGTCGACCGGCAGCCCGAACCCGCGCAGCATCCCGGGTCCCCGTTCCGCGACCTGGAGTGCGAGGACCTCGTCGTACCGGGGGTCGTTGGGCATGACCACCTCGCCGCGGCCCGCGCGCCAGCCATCGGGGAGTCGGACCCGCACGCCGGCGCCCCCGACGAGGTTGTGCCACCAGCGGTACGCGGGCGAGGTGACCATGACGACGCGACCAGCGCGACGGACGTAGCCGACCGGCGTCCGGATGGTGCGCCCGCTCCTGCGACCCCGGAACTCGAGCACCAGCAGGTTGCGGCCCATCGGCCCGGCGAACCGCGAGTCGAGGATGCGGCGGATCAACGGGTTCGAGGCCCCCACCACGCGGCGCATGACCGCGAAGCGGCGGGACTGCGTGAGGGGCGTGGGCGGGCGGGGATCGGACATGGGTCGATGGGCTCCAAGCGTGAGGATACGGTACAGCGATGTATCGTATCAGGGTGTCGACGCGTCCCCGTTGACGCTTGACCCTGCCGGCCGGACGCTGCCGGCCGGACAGGCTTGAC
>JANNHX010000481.1:0-1789 GCA_031404615.1 Chloroflexota bacterium | reverse complement strand
CGTGCAGCGCGTGCGGAGCCGCGAGCTGAAGCGGCGCATCCGGGAGGAGCACGTCCCGCAGCATCCAGATCCCCATCGCGATCGCGACCAGCGCTGCGGCACGGCTCGGGAGATGGTTGCCGCCGAAGTCGGCAAAGGATGCGACCGCTCCGAGCAGGCCGAGACCAAGCAGGAAGTACGTCACGAGCACGCCCGCGACGAAGAAGGCTCCCAGTCCGAGCACGGTCCGGCTTGCGGCACGGGCGCTCGTGCTGGCACTGCCCGTCCCGGTGACCGACTCACGGGCCGCGAGGCCGAGCGCGAACGTGGCGAACAGGATCAGCACGCCGAAGGCGCAGGGATTGAACCCGTCGAGGAACCCGGCGCCGACAATGGCGGGGACACTGAGCCCTGTGATGGAGCTGTGCTCCGTCCCGGCCGGCATGGGTGCGGTGAACGCCACGAGCGCCGCCGCGCCGCCAATGCCAGCGACGATGGCGAGTGCGACCGCCCGGCGACCCGGCAAGGCGACCCGGATCGCAGTCATCAGGCGGTAATGGTCAAGCGGCCCTGCATCGACGGGTTCTCCTTGCCGCCGCAGCAGATATCGCAGTAGAAGGCGTAGGTGCCCGGCTCCGATGGCGCCGTGAACTCGAAGACCTGACGGCCCTGGGGGGCCACCTTCCAGTCGATCCCGAGTTCCTCGATGGCGAGTTCGTGCCAGCCGCCGCCGTCGCTGTGGAACGGCGTGTCCGTGGACGCGAACTCGACGCGTACAGTCGATCCCGCCTTCACCTCCATGAGCGGGGGCTTGAACCCGCCCATGCTGGCGCTCACCTGGATCGCAGTCACGTCCGCTGCCTTCCCGGGTAGCAGACGCGTGACGACGAGGCCGATCGCGGCGACGCCGACGAGCACGGCGATCCCGCTGAAGGCGATCAGCCGCATCGACCTCGGCAAGCGGGGTGTCGGGCGGGCCGCGGACGGATGGTGCGGTCTGGCCGTCTTGATCGGGTGTCGGGTCACGGGCTCGTCCTTTCGGGAGGCGGGAGCGATCCGACAGGCCATGCAGCGACGCCGGGGGCCCGGCCTGTCCGGTGGAATGCGGTGCGCAGCACGTGGACCACCCGCTCTGTGTCCGCTGACGACTCGTCGCGCCCCGCGAGCTCCCGCTCCACCAGCCGCAGCAGCAGCGCGTCGAAGGAGCCACGGGTTGCGAGGAGCTGCTGGGCCACATCCTCGAAGGGTGCGCCGGTCCGGACCATCTGCGCCACGTTGGCTGCCTGCCCGGCCGCCCGCAGCGCATGGGCAAGGACGGCGGCGTCGTTCGCCGATCGGGTTGGTGTCATGGGCGCATGATCGGGTGGTCGCGTGAGCCGCCGGTGAGCCCTCGCTGAGTGCGTCCTGAGAAGGTCGCCACATGTGGTTACGGCGGAGCGCCGCCTACCGGTCGGAGGCCGCGTCCGTCGCATTGCCTGTCCACGTCCGTTCGATGCCGTCCGCAAGCCGCCAGACCCGGATCTGGCGGCCAAGATCGTGTGCGTCCACGATTCCAACGTGGCCCCCGACGTGGACAACAGCGAACCCGAGACGTGCAAGATGGGGCACCAACGCGGTCGCCGGCACGGAGCCGGACACGACCTCGAGATGGTCGATACCCACCATCGCCTCAAAGCACCGGGTTGCGGCGCCACGCCGCACTCCTGCGCGATGCTGGCGGGGTCCGATGACGCCGAGCACGTTGCCCCTCGGATCCACGACGAGGGCCGCCTCTCGGCGCGCCCGCTCCGGGAGATCGCTGAGGAGGTCG
>JANNHX010000480.1:0-6456 GCA_031404615.1 Chloroflexota bacterium | reverse complement strand
CGCGCACGCGGGCGGGTACGGGTTCGATGGCGGCGTCCTGGCGGCGCCCGGACGGACGCGGATCTATTCCAATACCGGGTTCGATGCCTTGGGCGCGGCGCTCGAGGCGGCGGCCGGGCGGCCGTTCGCGGAGCTGCTCGCTGACTGGGTGCTGACACCGCTCGCGATGGGGGCGACGCGCCTGGTGGGACGACCGAGCGAGGGACTCGTGGGACCCGCATCGGACCTCGCCGCGCTGGCGTTCGAGCTGCTCGCGCCGCGGGCCCTGCCGGCCGGGTTGGTCGCGGAGGCGTCGGCCATCGCGTTCCCCGGGTTGCGGGGCGTGCTGCCGGGGTTCGGGCTCCAGGACCCGTGCGACTGGGGCCTGGGCTTCGAGGTGCGCGGCGCGAAGTCGCCGCACTGGACGGGGAGCGGCAACTCCCCCGCGACGTTCGGGCACTTCGGTCGGAGCGGGACGTTCCTGTGGGTGGACCCGGTCGCGGGCCTCGCCCTCGCCTGTCTCACTGACCGGCCGTTCGGAGCATGGGCCGGTGAGGCGTGGCCGACGCTGTCGGACGCGGTGCTGGCGGCGGCGGGCTGACAACGCCAGTAGCCGGGCTCCTCCGCCGAGCTGGCACGCCTCCGTGCCAGGAGGCTGGGCCGCACGCGGAGCTGGGGGCGGAATCGACCGGATCTGCGCTGGGCTCCGCACGTCAACCCCGTCGGTGGCACACACGCGTGCCAGGGAGCCGGCGAGACGCCGCTGCGGAGCGCCTGCGGCTACCAGCCCCGGGAGCCCGGCTCGCCCTTGACCGGCCCCGCGATCCGGGACGTCATCCAGCCCCCGTAGAAGCCGCCCGCCTGGGGCGTCGCGCGCTCGTCGCCCACCCAGGCCTCGTCGACCTTCGAGACATAGAAGGCGAGGTGCCCGCGGATCGCCGCGAACGGCGCCGTCGGCCGCTCGTAGGACCAGGCGAGCTCCGGGATGCGCCGCTCACCCGTCTCGAGGCTCCAGTACGAGGCCGCGCCCTTCCACTCGCATACGCTCGATCCGTTCGCCGGCCGCAGCAGGTCCATCCGCACGTCTTCGGTCGGGAGGTAGTACGTCGGCGGGTGTGAGGTCTCGAGGACGCGGAACGCGCGCATCGTGTCGGCGATGGTCACGCCGTCGACCACCACCCGGATCCGCTCCGGCACCTGCTCCACGCGCGGCGGGCGCGGGTAGTCCCAGACGGACTCGCGGCCGGCCCCCGGCACCTCCGCCACGACGCCGGTGGGCACATGACCCGCAAACCGGTGCGGAACGCCGGCGCCGGCCGGCTCCTCAGGCATCGGGCACGCAGTCCCGGCACAGGCCCGCGATCGAGAGGTGCGAGAGCTCCACGGCGAACCCGCGCTCGGACCGGAGCGCCGAGACCATCGCCGCAGCCTCGACTGTCCCGATCTCCCAGGTCTCGCGGCAAACCAGGCAGTGCAGGTGCCCATGGTCCGACTTGGGGAGGACGTGGAACTCCTCGCGGCCGTCGGCGCCGTGCGCGTGGCGGACGATCCCCAGCTCCTCGAGCACGTCGAGGGTGCGGTACACGGTCGACGGTGTCGTCGCCGGGTCGATGTCGCGGCAGCGCTCCACGACCTCCGCGCCGGTCACGTGGCCGTCGCTGCGCGAGAGGACCTCGATCAGGACGCGCCGCTGCGGCGTCCAGCGCAGGCCACGGGCGTGGAGCCGCTCGCGGACGTCCGCCCAGGGCGCCGCCTCGGGCACACCATTGGACGCGGGGGGAGATCCGTTGGGCTGCATGGTGCGAAGGATAGGGTGAGCACCGCACTTATTGCAACGGCTTGCAACAGCAGGCCCTTGCGATTAGGATCGTCCTCGACTCACCTGCCCGCACCGCACACCGCCGGGAGCCCGTCCCCATGGACCTGTTCGCCATCGCCACCGTTCCCGCCGCCGCCGCCGTCGACCCTTCGCTGCATGCGGCGGACCGCTTCCTGGCGGTGCCCGTGTCGCTCCTGTTCTGGGCGATCACGCTCGTCGTGCTCGGGATCTCGGTGCGCCAGGCCAACAGGACGCTCGACGAACGGTCGATCCCGCTCATGGGCGTCATGGCCGCGTTCATCTTCGCGGCCCAGATGTTCAACTTCCAGGTCGTCGGCGGCACGTCCGGCCACCTGCTCGGCGGCGTGCTCGCGGCCGTGCTGCTCGGCCCGTGGGCGGGCACGCTCGTCATGGCCTGCGTCGTCATCGTGCAGGGGCTCGTCTTCTCGGACGGCGGCCTGCTGGTGATGGGGGCGAACATCTTCAACATGGGCATCGTCGGCACGCTCGGCGGGTTCGCGGTGTACCGCGTCCTGTGCGGGCTGTTCCGCGGCGAGGACCGCGGGCGCGTGCCGGCGGCCGCGATCGCGGGCTGGCTGTCCGTCATGGGCGCGGCGCTGATGATGTCGCTCGAGCTCATCGTGTCGGGAACCAGCCCGGCCGAGCTGGTCCTCCCGGCGATGCTCGGTGTCCACCTCTTCATCGGCATCGGCGAGGCGCTCGTCACCGGCGCCGCCGTCGCCTTCATCGCCACGACCCGCAGGGACCTCCTCGACCTGCGGCCGGACCGCGCCGCGCGTGTCGCCGAGCGAGCCGGGGCGGTGCCCGCATGACCGCGAGCGACGTCGAGAAGGTGCCGGTCGAACCGAGGCCGGAGCCGGCCACCGCGTCGGCCACCGCGCCGGCCAGGCGCCGGAGTCGCGTCGGCCGCTGGTGGTGGGCCGCTGGCATCGCGATCGCAGCGCTCGTCGTCGTGATCCTCGCGCCCCTCGCGTCGCCCGACCCGGACGGCCTCGAGCGTGTCGCAGCGGACACCGGCTTCATCGAGCGCGCCACCAACTTCTGGGGCGGCATCCTCAACGGCTACGCGATCCCCGGGATCGACGACCCGCGCGTCTCCACGATCCTGTCGGGCCTGCTGGGCGTCGCCATCGTGGTCGCCATCGTCTTCGTGCTCGGCCGCGTCGTCGCCCGCCGCAAGGCCTAGGGGCGCCGACCGCTGGAGTTGGACCGCTACGTCGAGGGCGACAGCCCGTTCCACCGTGCCGACGCCCGCCTCAAGTTCATCCTGGCGATCGCCGGGATCCTCGTGATCAGCCTGCTGCCGATCGGCTCTGCCCTGGCGATGCTGATCGTGTGGCTGGTCCTCGTGGCCTGCTCGGCCACGGCCGGCCTCGGCCCGTTCCGCTTGTCGCGGGCGGCCGTCATCGCGCTGCCGTTCACGCTCGCGGCGTTCCCGCTGATCTTCACGGTCCAGACCGAGATCATCGCGACGATCCCGATCTGGCCCCTCAACCTCACGATCTCGGCCGAGGGCCTGCGCCGGTTCCTCACGATCACCGCCGGCTCCTGGCTGTCCGTCCAGGTCGCCCTCCTGCTCGCGTTCACGACGCCGTTCCACAACCTGGTCGACGGCCTGCGCGAGCTCCACGTCCCGCGGATCATCATCGCCATCATCTCGTTCATGTACCGCTACCTCGCCGTGCTCACGGACGAGGGGGCGCGGATGCTCCGGGCGCGCGACGCGCGCTCCGCGGGTGGCGACGGGACGTCCGGCGGCTCCATCCGCTGGCGCGCGACCGTGACCGGGCGCATGGTCGGGTCGCTGTTCCTGCGAGCGTACGAACGCAGCGAGCGGATCTACGCCGCGATGCAGGCACGCGGCTTCGAGGGCGAGTTCCGCCACCTCCGCGCCCGCGCCCTCCACCGCTCCGAGCTCGCCTGGCTCTTCCTCCTGCTCGCCGTGTTCGCCCTGTACGAGGTCACCGCGTTCCTGTGGCTCCCCCGCCTGTGACCACCGAGCCGCCCGTGCACAAGCACGAGCACGTCCACGAGCACGAGGGCGTGGGCGTGGGCCCGCACGCGCATCCCCACGCGCACGTTCACGAGGCGGCGCTCCCGTCGCCCGGCGCCGAAGCGTCGGACGGGCGCGGCACGGTCGAGCTCGAGCACGTCCACTACCGCTACCCGGACGGCTTCGAGGCGCTGTGCGGCGTGGACCTCCGCATCGGCGCAGGCGAGAAGGTGGCCCTCGTCGGGCCCAACGGCGCCGGCAAGAGCACGCTGATGCTCCAGCTCAACGGCACGCTCCGGCCGGCGCACGGGTCGGTGCGGGTCGCTGGCCTCGCCGTGGGCAAGGAGACGATCCGCCGGGTCCGCGCCGAGGTCGGCCTCGTGTTCCAGGACCCCGACGACCAGCTCTTCAGCCCCACCGTCTTCGACGACGTCGCGTTCGGGCCGCTCCACATGGGCCTCCCGGCAGACGATGTGCACCGGCGCGTCGAGCGGGCGCTGGCGGCCGTGGGCATGGCGGCGTTCGCCCACCGCGTCCCGCACCGCATGTCGCTCGGCCAGCGCAAGCGCGTCGCCCTCGCGACGGTCCTCTCGATGGACCCCTCGATCCTGGTGTTCGACGAGCCCTCCGCCGGCCTCGACCCGCGCGGTCGCCGCGAGCTCATCGCGCTGTTGCGTGGCCTCGACCAGACGATGCTCGTCTCGACCCACGACATGCGCCTCGTCGCGGAGGTGTTCCCCCGCACGGTCGTCATGGACGACGGGGCCGTCGCGGCCGATGGCCCGACGGCGGAGATCCTCGCCGACGAGGCGCTGCTGGAGGCCCACGGGCTCGAGGCACCCTGAGCACTCAAGCAGCGAGCCCCGGGCGTGGACCCCGGCGCGGACCTTGGTGGACCCTAGTTGATCCGGTTGAGCGCCGGCACCTCGATCGGCGCCAGGCTGTCCGTCCGGCGGAAGAGCCGGGCAAACAGGGAGGGCACGTACCAGCGGAGGAAGTACAGGCGGCAGCCGACGCAGATGCCCGTTGCGGCGAGGAGCACCTGGAGGCCGGCGACGGCGCCGGCCAGGACCCAGCCGACGACCGGCAGGCCGACGACGAACGCGATCGTGGCGATGGCGAGGAACGTGCCGCCGAGGGTCTGCGCGAAGCGTGGCGGGTACTCGTGCTCGGGCTCCGTCCTGCCGAGCCGCAGCGCGGTCCGGATGGCGGGCCAGGCCCGGCCGGGCAGGAAGAACCGGGTGCCGAAGGCGGCCGAGACCAGCAGGTTGAGGCCCATCAGGGCGGCGAGCCAGGGCAGGTTCAGGACGAAGGCGAGCACCAGGACCGCGGCCGAGACGCCGGCGCCGAAGCGCTGGCCGCGGGGGTCGATGAAGCGGGCAGGGTTGGGGGTGAGGGTCACGTGGAGGGCTCCGGGTCGGGCGGGACGGGGGCGTGCCAACGCACGCGGGGCGACAGGGTGCAGGCGAGGCCCGGAGAGAGTCAGGCGGTGCGGCAATCCACCGGGACAGCCACGTGCTCGACCCTCGCCGACGCTCGCCGACGACAGGAGCACAACTGACCCATACAGCCCGTGAGGGCGATCGCAACCACGGGCCAAGCCTACCGGCCGGTGGTTGTTGCGTCAACGACGGGCCGGCGTTACGACGGTCGGCCGTTGACGCCGCGGGCCGGGCGTCGCGGCCGATGTCGAACGATGGGCTTCCCGCGCGGGGCGTCGCCCGCGTACGATCTGTCCATGGGCCGCCCGGGGGGCGGCCGCCCCCCGGGGAGTTGTCCGCATGTCGCTTTCATCGCGTATCGAGCGAGCCCAGCAACGGCAGGGCCAGGCAGAGTCCGACGGCCCGCCGCGGTTGGAGCCGTCCACGCGCGCCATCGTCACCATGCCGGCCGGCGCGCCCGCGCAGATGGCCGCCCGCGAGGAGTGGCTGCGCGACATTCGCCGGCGGCTGCAGGTGGAGGTCGTCAACGACTCCAACTCGCTGTTCAAGGGTGCCGACGGGTCCAACCTCCGCCCGCAGGTCGAGAGCATCGTCGACCGGTTCCTGAGCATCAACTCGCTCGCGCTCACGCGCGACGAGCGGCTCCGGCTCGTGGACGAGGTCATCGCCGAGGTCACGGGCCTCGGGCCCCTGGAGCCGCTCCTGCGTGACGAGACCATCACCGAGGTGATGGTCAACGGCCCGGACCACATCTACATCGAGCGCAGCGGCAAGATCCAGCGCGTCCAGACGTCATTCCTCAACGACGACCACGTGCTGCGGATCATCGACCGCATCATCACGCCGCTCGGCAGGCGGATCGACCAGACGAGCCCTCGGGTTGATGCGCGCCTGCCGGACGGCTCGCGCGTCAACTGCATCATCGAGCCGCTCTCGCTCATCGGCCCCGTCATCACCATCCGCAAGTTCGCCGCCCGCCCGTACACGGTGGAGGACCTCGTCCGGTTCGGCACGGCGACGGCGGAGATGTTCGACTTCCTGCGCGCCTGCGTCGAGGTCAATGTCCTCGAACCGCTGGCCGTCCACCCCCGCCGCACCCTTGTTAGCCTTGCAGCTTCGGTAGGCTCGAGCAGCTTCCCCTCGGGCCACTCCAGCTCGGCCTTCTTCGCCGCCAGCCTCCTCAGCCGGGGTGACCCGCTCTG
>JANNHX010000479.1:0-7819 GCA_031404615.1 Chloroflexota bacterium | reverse complement strand
CGACGGATGAGCCCACCGAAGGGGCCACGGACGACTCCGGCACGGGCGGCCAGATCAACAACCTTGCCGCGATGCTGCCCGAGAAGGCCGGCGACATCACGTTCGAGCGAGTCGGCTACGACGGCGACCAGCTCGGCGTCTTCGGCGCCGCGGCCGGCCTCAACAGCGAGGAGCTCGACCCGATCCTCAAGGCCAACGGCAAGACGATCAACGACGTCAACTTCGCGATCGCCACGTCGACCTCGTCCGAGGCGGGCGGGATGATCTACGCCATCCAGATCGAGGGCGTCCCGGCGACCACCTTCGCCGAGGGCATGAACACGGACATCGCCTCCATGCCCAAGCTCACGATGGACGGCAAGACCGTCTACGGGCAGGCGGAGGGGGGCTTCGGCTTCTTCGCCTATCCCAAGGACGACATCCTGTTCCTCATCCTGCTCGTCGACGAGAAGACGGCCGGCGAGATCGTCAGCCAGCTGCCCTGACCGATGGGGCGGCGCGGCCGCCCGCCACCACCGACCACAGCCCGGCCGGGTCCCGCCAGCCGGGCTGTTCCGTTGGAATCAGGAAGCCCGGCGCAGGCCGGGCTCCGGGGATGCGGGGTGGCGCCGGGCTACTCCCCGATCACGCTCCAGATCAGGCCCATCATGATAAAGAACCCGCTGAACATCGCGATGAGGCCGATGCCGCCGTACGGCGAGCTGGCGCCCTCGTGCGGGACCAGCTGCAGCCCGATCCCGAAGACCACGGCCCAGGCAACGAACAGCACCGAGAACAGCAGCTTGGAGTTCGGTCCGGTCACGTGACGTGTCCAGCCGGCCTTGCCGCCCTCGGCGACCATCGCGGACCGTGCGAACGTATAGACAAACAGCCCGGCCAGCCCGGCGGCCGCCAGGAAGATGACCATGTTGTTCGGGAAGTTCTGGAACCAGATCGTGAAGATCGTCACGCCGCGTCCCTCGGACGGTGGAATGGGCGGAGTCAGGCCGCGGCCACCCGCGGCCGCACGATGCTAGCAGAACAACCCTCGGCTCCGGTACACAGAATCGGAGGTCGGGCTAACATGCTACCCGTCACTCGCACGTTACCTGGGTGGACCACCAGGCCCACGCCCGGGTCGACATCCGATCGCCGCCGCGGCGTCCCCATCCGCGGCCGTCCCCGCCCCGAACCGGACAACGCATGAGCTTCGACAGACTCGGCCGCTTCGCCGTCCGCCGCCGCTGGTGGATCGTGGCGACGTGGGCCGTCCTCCTCCTCGCCGCGATCCCGTTCGCGCCCCAGGCGCCTGGCGCGCTGTCCGCGGGTGGCTTCATCCTTGACGACCTCGAGTCCGCGCGCGCCAAGCAGCTGCTCGCGACCGAGCTGGGCGTGGAGCCGTCTGCGTTCGTGCTCGTCTACACCTCGGACACGCTCACCGCCGGCACACCCGAATGGCTTGCCGCCGTGAACGCGGCGACCAGGGACGTCGCGCAGGCCCCGCACGTCACGAGGATCCTCACCCACGCCCTCGCCCCCCGCCAGGTCAGCGCCGACGGGCACACCGCCTACGACATCGTGTTCCTCGACCTCCCGCCGGACGACTCGCCCGACGCCATCCCGCCCGTCGAGGCGGCCCTCCACGAGGTCCCGGGCCTGCGCGTCCAGGTCGGCGGCGGGCCCGCGTTCTACGGCGACGTGCAGAAGGTCACGGAGAACGACCTGCGGCGCAGCGAGGTGATCTCACTGCCGCTCGCGGCCCTCGCGCTGCTGCTGGTGTTCGGGAGCCTCGTGGCGGCGGGCGTGCCGCTCGCAATCGGCGGAGCATCCGTGCTCGTCGCCCTCGCCGGGATCTTCCTCGTCGCCAGCGTCATCCCGATGAGCATCTTCGTGCTCAACCTGGCCACGCTGCTCGGCCTGGGGCTCGGGGTGGACTACTCGCTCCTGATGACGAGCCGCTTCCGCGAGGAGCTCGCGCACCGCGAGGGCCAGCCGGACCAGGTCGCCGAGGCGGTGCGGGTCACCGTCGCGACCGCCGGGCGCGCCGTGTTCTTCTCCGGCCTCACCGTCCTGCTCGGCCTCCTGGGGCTCGTCCTGTTCGAGTTCATGATCCTGCGCTCGGTCGGCATCGCCGGGGCGATCGTCGTCGGGATCACCGTGGCCGCCGCCACGACGCTGCTGCCGGCCCTCCTGGCGATCCTCGGGACCCGCATCGACCGCCTGCGCGTCCGCAAGGTCACAATCGAACCCGGCACCGACGGCCCGTGGGCCCGCCTCGCGCGCGCGGTCATGCGGCGCCCCGTTGCCGTGCTCGTGCCGACGCTCGCGATCCTGCTCGTCCTCGGCGTTCCGTTCCTCCACGTCCGGTTCAACGCCCCGGACGCGACGATCCTCCCGTCCTCCGTGCCGTCACGCGAGGCCTACGACGTCCTCGCCCGCGAGTTCGGCGAGGGCGAGTTCGCGCCGATCGTCATCGCCATCCGCACGACCGGTCCCGCGACGGACCCGGCGAACGTCGCCGCGCTCTACGACTACTCCCGGCGCCTTGCCGCCGACGAGCGCATCAGCCGGGTGACCGGGCTCGTGGACGTGGACCCAAGGCTCACCCTGCCGCAGTATCAGCTCCTCTACGGTGCGGCCGCGGGGCCGCCCGACCGGTTCGTGGCCGGGTCCCTGGACGCTACGACGAAGGGCGACCTCACCGCCTTCACCCTGACCACCCCTTACGGCCCGAACAGCGACGTCGCCCGCGGGCTCGTGCATGTGCTCCGGGATCCGACCGGGGCCCTCGCCCCGCCCTTGGGCGCCACGATCCTGGTGGGCGGCGGGGCCGCCGATGTCGAGGACGTCGTCTCGCGCGTCTGGTCCGACTTCCCGCGGACCGCGGCGTTCATCGTCATCACCACGTTCCTCGTCCTGTTCGTCCTGCTCCGGTCGGTCGTCCTGCCGATCAAGGCGCTCGTGATGAACACGCTCTCGATCGTGGCCAGCTTCGGCGCCCTCGTCTGGATCTTCCAGGACGGCAACCTGTCCGCATTCCTGGGCTTCCAGCCGCTGGGGTTTGTCGAGACCACGCAGCCCGTGATCCTGTTCTGCGTCCTGTTCGGGCTGTCGATGGACTACGAGGTCTTCCTGCTCTCGAGGATGAAGGAGGCCTGGGACAAGACCGGAGACAACACCGAGGCGGTGGCGCGCGGCCTCGAGCGGAGCGGTCGGATCGTGAGCTCGGCGGCGCTGATCGTGGTCGTGGTCGCGGGCTCGTTCGCGTTCGCCGACATCGTGCTGATCAAGGCGCTGGGGTTGGGAGTCGCGATCGCCGTGGCCCTCGACGCCACGATCGTGCGAGCGCTGCTCGTCCCGGCGACGATGCGGCTCCTGGGCCGGTGGAACTGGTGGGTTCCCAGGCGGCTGGACCGCGCGCTCGCTGGCGTCCTTCCCAGGACTGAGGCCGAAGTGGAGGCCGCGGTCCGGTGACTCGCCTCCTCCCGCGCCGTTTCCTGCTCGTGCTCGCGGCGTTCGCGGTGGTCCTCTCGGCCTGCGGCGGTCCTGTGTTCGCCAACCCGCCCGCGGCCCGCCCACCCGCGACGCCCGCGCCCGCCGCGACACCCCGGCCCGTGGACCCGCAGCCCGTGGTCCTGCCGCGCGACGACGGTCCCCACGACCGCCTCACCGAGTGGTGGTATTACACGGGCCACCTCGCGGCGGGCGACGGCCGGCGGTTCGGGTTCGAGTACGTCGTGTTCCGGGCGGAGCGCGGCGGGTTCCCGGTGACGTGGGCCTCGCATCTCGCGCTCACCGACGAGACTGGCGGGCGGTTCCACTACGCGCAGCGGAGCGAGATCGGGCCGCAGGTCGACCGGTCGCCACGTGCGGCCGGGGGAACCGGCGCGGCCGCTGGCACCGGCGCCGAGCCCAGCGGGTTCGCGTTCACGGTCTCCGGCTTCGACATCGCCAACCCCACCGTCCTGCCCGGCACGCCGTGGTCGATGGCCGGGAGCCTGGGCACAGACACGCTGACGGCGTCCGCCTCCGGCAAGGAGGTCTTCGGCGACCCGGTGGCGGCGTTCGGGCTGGACCTGTCGCTGGCCCAGCGCAAGCCACCCGTCCTCCACGACCGCGACGGCTACATCGACTTCGGCGTCGCCGGCGGCTCCTACTACTACTCGCGCACCGCGATGGACGCGGCGGGGTCGATCACCCTCGGCGACGAGACGCTGAAGGTCGCGGGCGACGCCTGGTTCGACCACCAGTGGGGCGACTTCATCTCGGTGGGCGCCGGCGGTTGGGACTGGTTCGCGATCAACCTCGACGACGGCACCGACCTCACGCTCTCGCTCGTGCGCGCGGCGGACGGCTCGTACCCGCTGGTCTACGGGACGCTGGTGGATGCCGCGGGCGCGACGCGCCACCTTGGCGCCGGCGACTTCACCGTGACCCCGACGGCCACCTGGACCAGCCCCGCGACCGGCGCCGAGTACCCCGCCGGCTGGACCGTTGCGATCCCCGGCGAAGAGCTCGAGATCCGCCTCTCCCCGACGGTCCCGCAGCAGGAGCTCGACACGCGTGCCACCACCGGCGTCGTGTACTGGGAGGGCTCGCAGCGCGTGACCGCGACCCGCGCCGGCTCACCGCTGGGCGGCGAGGGGTACGTGGAACTGACGGGCTACCCGCCGACGCGGTAGTCGCTGCGTGGCACATCGGTTCGCCGCACGCCGCGCACCGGACGAACGGCCAACGTGCCGCGCGGAGCACAGATCGGGCTCCGGGCCAGTCACATCGCTGCAGGCCGCGAGCTCCTGCCCATCGCGACGCCCGCGATCACCAGCGAGACCACGATCGAGATCGCGAACGCCACGCACCACACGCAGATCGCCTCGATCACGAACAGCTCGAGGTAGGTGAGGTAGGCGACGAACAGCGTGCCGAGCAGCAGCATCCCGTAGGCTGCGAGCAGGGCGCGCCGATCCGCGCCGCGCCACCACGTCGCGGCGAGCGCGACCAGCACCAGCAAGAACGCGAGACCCAGGAACGCGACCGGGATCCCGAGGATCACCGCGTACTCCGACGAGGCGACCGTCTCGCAGCCGTGGCTCGGGCCGCAGACGGCGTTCTCGCCCAGGACCCGGGTCACGCTGAGGTAGCCGGAAACGCCGGTCGCAACCAGCGTCGCCAAGATGAGCGGCAGGCCGAGCGGGCCGCGACGGGCCCGCCCGGGTTCGGTGTCGGTTCGGAGGTCCGTGCCCGCCGTCAGGGCGTGGTGCTCGCCGACGGGGCGGCGGACGGGTCGGCCGAGGCGGACGGCGCGGCCGACGCACCCGCCGAGGCGGACGGCGCGGCCGACGACGCGTTGAGCTTGGCCAGCTCGGCGTCGATCAGCTGGCCCCAGTCCGAGGCGGACTTGAGCCCGACGTACTTCTGCCCTGCGAGGAAGATGGTGGGTGTCGAGTCGATGGCCAGCTCGCCGGTCGCCTTGGCCGTGGTCGCCGCGACCTCGTCGGCCGGCGGCTGCGTGCCGAGACAGGTCGTGAACGCAACCTCGTCCAGGCCGGCGGCCGCGGCGATCGAGATCACGCGCTCCTTGCGGAAACCGCCCGTGTTCTCGCCGTCCTGGTTGTTGTAGATCCAGTGCGAGTACTGCAAGTACTTGTCCTGGTCGTTCGCGCACACGGCGCCGATCGCCGGGGTCTTCGATTCGTCCGTCCCGCGGCCCAGGAGGTCGATGTCGTGGTGGGTGATGCGAAGCGTCCCGTCGTTGACGTACTTGGCGACGATCGTCGGCTCGATGTCGAGCGAGTGCCGGGCGCACACCGGGCACTGGAAGTCGCTGTAGACCTCCATCGTGAGCGGGGCGTCGGCCTTGCCGATGGACGTCCCGTCGAGCAGCTCGGCCCTGTAGGCGATGGCCGGGTCCTTGAGCCTGCCCGTCGCCTTGTTGCCCAGCTGGCCCACGGCGACGACGAGCACGATGAGCACGCCGACGGCGACCCCCAGGATCGTCATGTTCCGCGTGTTGATGAACGAGGAGCCACCGCCGCTGTTCGAGCGCGTCTTGCGCTCGTCCCGGGCTGCTTCAAAGCGGTCCTTGCGCTCGGCGGCGCGCCGCTCCCTGCGGGTGGTCTGGGTGGTGGGTTGTTTGCCGCTCAGGGGAGGCCTCCGGTTTCGTGGTGGTGCGCGGGACGCCTGCATTGTGGCGCAGAAGCGTCCGGGAAGCCTCGCCGGATGTGCCCGGCGGACGGAAGGGACGTTCGTCCCCACCGGGCGGGCCGCTCGGACCGGGTGCACGACGTTCCAACAGATGATACTGTGTCTCATATGGATCCCTCCGCTGTCGCTCCTGTCGCTCCCGTTGGTCCCGTCGCGCCCCCTGCGGCCATCCACCCGTCCGGGGCTCCCGCGCCGCGCGAGCATGACCACGGCTCGGAGCTGGATCCGGCGCATGCCCTCGCCCACGCGGACATCTGGCTGAGCGACGTCTCGGCCGGCTACGGGGAGCGCGTCGCCCTGGAGCACGTGACCGTCGCCGTCGAGCCAGGCAGCCTGCTCGCGGTCGTCGGCCCCAACGGGGCCGGCAAGAGCACGCTCCTCAAGCTGATGGCCGGCCTCGTCCGCCCCTGGTCCGGGCGGATCCAGATCCTCGGTGCCCCCGCGGGCCGCGAGGCCCGGCGGGTCGCGTACGTGCCCCAGGCGGAGCTCGTGGACTGGGCGTTCCCCGTCACCGTCGAGGACGTTGTGATGATGGGCCGCTTCCCGCGCCTCGGGCCCCTGCGCCGCCCCGGCCCGGACGACCGCCGCGCCGTGCGCGAGGCGCTTGAGCAGGTGCACATGGACGGCCATCTCCGGACACAGATCGGGCGCCTCTCGGGCGGTCAGCGCCGGCGCGTCTTCCTGGCCCGCGCGCTCGCGGCGGAGCCCGACATCTTCCTGCTCGACGAGCCGGTCACCGGCATCGACGCCACGACCCAGGAGCTCCTGATGGACCTCCTCGAGGCCCAGGCGGCCCGCGGCAAGACCGTCGTCGCCACGACGCACGACCTCGCCTGCGCCGCCCAGCGGTTCCAGCAGGTCCTCGCGATCAACCGCACGGTCGTCGCCTACGGCAAGTCCAACATCGTGCTCGACGCGGACGTCCTCGCTGCCGCGTACGGCGGCCACCTCCTCATGCTGGAGGGGCGGACGGTCCTGCTCGACGACGCCCACCACCACGACGACGCCCACCCCGGTGAGCGCCACTTCCACGAGTCGGGGCAGCGCTGATGGACCTGTTGCTCCAGCCGCTCGGCGACGCGTTCTTCATCCGGGCCCTCGTCGCGCTCGCGCTCGTCGGCGTCGTGTGTGCGGTCGTGGGCACCTACGTGGTCCTGCGCGGGGTCGCGTTCATCGGCGACGCCATCGCCCACGCCGGCTTCCCCGGCGTCGTGGCCGCGTACATGCTCAACATCCCGTTCTACATCGGGGCCGCGGTTGCGGCCGTGGCCACGGCGCTCGCGATCGGGTTCGTCACCAAGCGTGCCGGCATCCGCCAGGACACCGCGATCGGCGTCCTGTTCGCCGGCACCTTCGCCCTCGGCGTGTTCATGTTCAGCACCATCCAGGGCTACGTCGCGGACCTGTTCTCCTTCCTGTTCGGGAACGTGCTGGCCATCGGGACCGCGGACCTGTTCGCGCTGGTCGTCCTCGGCGGCGGCGTCATCGTCACGGTCGCGCTCCAGTGGAAGGAGCTCCTGTACGCGACGTTCGACCCGCTGGGTGCCGCCGCCTCGGGGATCAAGGTGGACCGCCTCGAATACCTGTTCCTCGCGCTGGTGGCCATCACCATCGTGGTGAGCCTGCAGGCCGTGGG
>JANNHX010000478.1:0-10019 GCA_031404615.1 Chloroflexota bacterium | reverse complement strand
GCCCGCGAGCCGGGCGCGGGCGGGTCGGCCGCCGCGACCCCAACCGCGGACCCGGCCAGCTTCGCCTACGCCGAGGTCCGCCCCGCGCCGGCCCTGGAGTTGACGGACCAGGACGGCCAGCCGTTCGCACTCACGTCCTTCCTCGGCCGGCCGGTGCTCGTCTTCTTCGGCTACACGCACTGTCCGGACGTCTGCCCGGCGACCGTGGGCAAGGTCAACGAGGCGCTCCTCGCCGTTGGCGAGGGGCCCCGCGCCGTGTTCACCACCATCGACCCCGAGCGAGACGACGTCGCCGCCATGAAGTCGTATCTCACGTACCTGCCCAAGGCGTACGTCGGCCTGTCGGGGTCGCCCCAGGCGATCCACGAGAACGCCGTGCGCTGGGGCGTGAGCTACACCAGGCAGGAGCAGGGCTCCGCCGGCGGCTACGCGATGGGCCACACGGCCGACATCTTCCTCGTCGACGCGCAGGGCATGGTCCGCGCCCACTTCCCGTTCGGGACGGAGTCCGACGCGATCGCGGCGAACCTGGAGGCGCTCCTTGCCGAGACGCCGGTTGCCGCGCTGCCTTCGACCCCGGCGGCGTCCCCGGTCACGCTTGCCACGGCCGCCCCGGCGACATCGGCACCCGCCAGCCATGCGCCGGCCCCGACGCCTGCCGCGGGCGCGGCAACGATCCTGCCCGAGGTCGTCTCGACGAGCATCTGGGCCGGCACCGGGATCCCCGTCATCCTCAGGGCCTCGGACAGCACGGGCCGCAGGCTCGGGGCCGCCGATGGGCTGGCCGTCCAGCTGACGTCGTTCGACGGAACCCCCCAGGGCAACCCGGTCACCGCCCAGGGCCTGCTCCCCGAGGGTGAGACGCAGACCACATTCATCGCGCTGCTGGACATCCCGTCGCCTGGCGCCTGGAAGCTCAGGCTCAGCTCCGGGTCGGTGACCGGCGACATCACGATCAATGCGCTGGACCAGGGAGCGTCGTTGCCGATCGGAGGGCCGGCGCCGGACATCGACACGCCCACGCTCGACGACGTCGGCGGCGTCGTCCGGGCCGTCACCACGCAGCCCCAGCCGGACCTGCGGCTCTCGAGGACCTCGACGGCCGACGCGCGGGCGATGGGCAAGCCCTACGTCATCGTCATCGATTCGGCCCGGTTCAAGGTCTCGCCCGAGTGCGGCCGGGCGCTGACGATGATCCGGTACCTGCTCGACCGCTGGAACGATCAGGCCGTGTTCATCCACCTCGAGCCGTTCGAGTACAGGATCGTCACCGGGGAGCCGGTCCTGTCCGGGACCCTCACGGACCCGCCGATGAGCCGGTATTCGCTGGCCTGGGGCCTGGGTGACGCGACGTGGCCGGGCACGAAGATGCCGTGGGTCTTCGTCGTCGACGGGAACGGGACGATCCGCGCCAAGTACACGGGCATCGTGGGCAGCGCGGACGTGGACGTCATCCTCACGCAGATCCGAGCCGAAGCCGGCGGCTGATGCGCTACGGTGGCGCCATGATCCCCCGACGACCCGGCCGCCCCCTCGGGGTCGGCGTCCAGCTTCCCGAGGTGGAGCGTGAGGTCCGCTGGCCGGAGCTCCGCGCCATCGCCCGTACCGCCGAGCAGGCGGGCTTCGACAGCATCTGGCTCGGTGACCACCTTCTCTACCGCTACGCGTCGGGCGAGACGCGCGGCCCGTGGGAGGCCTGGACGTCGCTGGCCGGCCTGGCCGAGGCCACCGAGCGCGTGGCGATCGGCCCGCTCGTTGCGGCGGCCGCGTTCCACCACCCGTTCATGCTGGCCAAGATGGCCGCGACGGTCGACGAGATCTCCGGCGGCCGCCTGGTCCTGGGCCTTGGCGCCGGCTGGAACCCGGTGGAGTTCGCCGCCATCGACGCCCCCTTCGATCACCGGATCAGCCGCTTCGAGGAGTCGTTCATCATCGTGCGGACGCTGCTCGCACACGGCTCGATCCACTTCGAGGGCGAGTTCTTCACCACCCGTGACGCCGAGCTGCTGCCTCGCCCGGCGCGCCCCGGCGGACCGCCCATCCTGGTCGGCTCGTCTGGCCCGCGCATGCTCGCGGCCACGCTCCCGTACGCGAGCGCGTGGAACGCCTGGTACGCGGACACCGCGAACACGCCCGCCGGGGTGCCCGCGCTGCGTGACGTCGTGGATGCGGCCGCCCGCGGGGCCGGTCGGGACCCCGCCGACATCGAGCGCACCGTTGCCGTCCAGGTCCGCATGCCGGGTGGCACCGGCCGCGTGATGGGCGACACGAACCCGCGCATGACCGTCCCGCCGCTGGAGGGCTCGCCGGAGCACATGGCCGAGGAGCTGCGCGCCTACGCCCGCGAGGGCATCGGGCACGTCCAGCTCGTCGTCGACCCGATCACGGAAGCCTCGGTCGCGGCGCTGGCCCCCATGCTGGAGCTCCTGGACCGCGGCTGAGCGACCGCCGGCGAACCGCCTGTCGCGCCACGGGAAACCCCCCGATCAGGCTCGCTGCGGGGTGCTAGCATCCGGCCCCAGCCACGCCCTCCCAGCCACGCCCCCCACGACCGCCCCATCGAACCTGCGGAGCCCGCCGATGACAGAGGGACGCCAGCGCGCCAGTCGCGGTCTCGACGTATCCGACCTCGACAAGCGGATCATCGAGCACCTCCAGCAGGACGGCCGCCGCCCGTTCACGCAGATCGCGGCGGATCTCGGCGTCTCCGAGGCAGCGGTTCGGGCCCGGACGAACCGCATGATCGAGAAGGGCATCCTCCAGGTCGTCGGGGTCACGGACCCGCTCAAGCTGGGCTTCCAGCAGATGGCGATGATCGGGATCAAGGTGGAGGCGGCCCGCCTCATCGAGGTCGCCGAGGAGATCGCCGCCTTCCCGGAGACGGACTACGTCGTGGTCACCGCGGGCACGTACGACATCCTCGTCGAGTGCGTGGCGGAGGACAACGAGGCCCTGCTCCAGTTCCTCAGCGAGCGCCTGCGCAAGATCAAGGGCGTCCGCGAGACGGAGACCTTCGTCTACCTGCGCCTCATCAAGCAGAGCTACCAGTGGGGCACCCGCTAGGACACGCGGTAGGCCGCTGGGGCATGGCCGGTGACCGGGCTCAACCGCCTCCCGGTGTAGGATCGGCCGGTGACCGACGAGCGACCCCGGCCCGGCCCCTCGACCCGCGCGATCCGCGCCGCCTCGCGCGTCCCGGACGTGCGGCAGGTGCCGACGTCGGTTCCCATCTACCAGACCGCGACCTTCGCCTCCGCGGATGCCGAGGAGCTCGCCGCCGTCCTCAACGGCCAGCCCGGCTACGCCTACAGCCGCATCGACAACCCCACCGTCACGGCGCTGGGCGACGCGATCGCGGACCTCCACGACGCCGAGGCGGGCATCGCCCTCGCGACCGGGATGGCGGCGATCCACGCGGGCTTCCTGTCGCTCCTCCGCCAGGGAGACCGGCTCCTCCTCGGCTCGGTGGGCTACGGCACCACGAGGTCCCAGGCGGCGTCCGCGTTCGGGCGGCTCGGGGTCGAGGTCGCGTACGTCGACACGACCGATCTCGCGGCCGTCGAGGCCTCCCTCGCTGCCGCGCCCACCCGGATCCTCCACGTCGAGACGATCGCCAACCCGACCTGCGTGCTCGCGGACATCCCGGCCCTCGCCGAGGCCGCGCACCGCCACGGGGCCCTCCTCACCGTTGACAACACGTTCGCCTCGCCGCTCGTCTGCCGGCCGCTGGAGCACGGCGCGGACCTCGTGATGGAGTCGGCGACCAAGTACCTGTCGGGGCACAGCGACGTGATGGCCGGCGCGGTCGTCGGCTCGCGCGAGCGCATCGCGGTGGTGCGGGGCGTCCACATCGACACGGGCGCGACCCTCGGGCCGTTCGCCGCGTTCCTCGTCCTGCGGGGCATCGCGACGGTCGCCGTCCGGATGGAGCGCCAGGCACGGACCGCGCGGGCACTCGCCGCCTTCCTCGAGCGTCAGGACGGCGTGCGCAAGATCATCTACCCCGGTCTCCCGAGCCATCCCCAGGCGGACGTCGCCGCGCGGATCCTCGACAACGGCGGCGCGATGCTGTCCGTGGACCTCGCCGGCGGGCGCGAGGCGGGCCGCGTCTTCTTCGACACCCTCGAGATCCCGGAGCGTACGGCCAGCCTGGGCAGCGTCCACACGATGGTCGTCCACCCGCCGACGAGCTCGCACCGGGCCCTGGACGCCGCCGCGCTCGCGGCCGCCGGGATCACGCAGGGCCTGCTCCGCGTGAGCGTGGGTCTCGAGGACGAGGCAGACCTGGTCGACGACTTCGGGCGGGCGCTGCAGGCGGCCCGGGAGGCCTGAGCGATCGCGACCCTGGCCGCGCGCCGGCCCGCGGCGCGTCCCGTCCCCGGACCGGCGGCCCGGCTCGGCAACGCGGCCTGGGGGCTGCTGACCTCCGTCGACTTCGCCGTCCTCCAGATCATCGTCCTGGCACTGTTCGCGGTCGTGGGCATGACGCTCCACCAGCTGCCCGGCTTCGCCTTCCGCTCGCCGACGGACTACGCGAACGAGATGGCGAAGCTGCACGATGCGTACGACCCGACCCTCGGCGCGGGCATTGTGGGCGTCCTCGAGCGCCTCCAGCTGTTCCAGGTGTTCACCTCGATCTGGTTCAAGATCGGGCTCGGGGTGCTCGTCGTCTCCATCGTCGCGTGCACCATCGACCGCACACCGCGCCTGTGGCGCCAGTCGGCCGACATCCGCGTCGTGCAGCCGGAGCCCTACTACGACCCCCGGCTGCCGGACCGCGCGCTCATGGCGGGCGTCGATGCCGATCCCGCCGCCGCGGTCATGCGCCGCCACCGCTTCCGCGTCCGCCGTGAGACCGTCGACGGGGTCACCTACCTCTACGGCGATCGCAACCGCTGGACGAAGATGGCCACGCTGCTGACCCATACGGGCCTCGTGCTGTTTCTGCTCGCCGCCTGGATCACGTCCAACTTCGGGTTCGAGCAGGGCCTCGTGGTGGCCGAAGGCGAGTCGCTCACCGTCCAGCCGATCGGGACGCCGGGGCTGCTCCTCGTGCGCAACCTGGGCTTCGAGGCGCCCGGTTTCGACACGGGCGCTCCCACCGACTTCACGACCCGGCTCGCCGTCTACCAGGACGGCGAGCAGATCGCGGAGAAGACGATCCGGGTCAACGACCCGCTTGAGGTCGCGGGCTACACGTTCCACCAGAACGGGTTCGGGCCCGCGCCGGACGTCGTGATCCGCGACGCGGCCGGCCAGCCCCTGTGGAGCGGCCCGATCCCGATGACCGACCTGGCCGCCGGCCTCCCGTTCGCCGAGTTCGCGGTTCCGGGGCGGGACGTCGCCCTGCAGCTGCTCCTCCAGCGCGCGTCGGACGGGACGGGCGTGCTGCTGGTCCTGCCCTTCCACGCCGTCGGCACGAACCCGGACGGCTCGCCGGTCATCGAGGGCCTCGAGCCCATCGTCCTCACCAGGGGCCAGTCGGACACGGCCGATGGGACGGACTTCTCGGTCGAGCTGCGCAGCTTCGGCGAGTTCACGCTGCTGATCGCCAAGCGCGACCCGGGTGCGGGCGTCGTGTGGACCGCGTTCGGGTTCCTCATCGTCGGGCTGCTGATCACGTTCTGGATGCCGCGACGGCGGGTCTGGGGACGGCTTGACGCCGACGGCCGGCTCGCGCTCGTCGTGCGGGCGGACCGCTACGTCGACGTCGGCCGAGAGTTCGGGCGATTGCTGGACGACCTCGTCCGGTCGCGGCGCGGAGGCAAGGATCCCGAAGGCGCCACCGCCGCGACCACGACCGGCGCAGACTGACGCCCGATGGCCACGCTCCACGACCTGCTCGACGCGGTGCTCCCCGGCGCGCGCTCCGTGGGCGCGGACGTCCCCACGGGCCCCGACGCGCCGGGTCTCGGCTGGGTGCGGATCCTCCGGGCCCGCGTCCCGGCGCTGGACGTCCTCGAGGCGGGTGACCTGGTCATCGTCCCCGCGTCCGCGCTGCCGGTCGTCGCCCCGACACCGGCCGACGCCCGGGACCTCGTGGAGACGCTGGCCCGCAGCGGGGCGGCGGCGCTGCTCCTCGTGCCGGCCGCCGGGGCCGCGGACGCCTCCCGCGGCGCGACGACCACGGATCCGTTCGAGGCTTTGGGTCCCGTCGCGGCGGGGGCCGCGATCCCGGCGATCCGCGTCGAGGGCACGGACCCCGCGGCGCTCGAGCGGCGGGTCATCGGCTACCTCGTGGACCGGCGCGGCGAGCTGGAGCGCCAGGCCTCGCTGCTCGAGGCGGACCTCGCGAAGCTTGCGATGGCGGGGCGCGGGCTGGACGCGCTGGCCGCGGCCATCGGCGGGTTCCTGCGGCGTGCCGTCGCGCTGGAGGGCCGCCGCTCCGACGCCCTCGCGGTCCACGCCCCGGCCGACGTCCCGGATGCCGCGGCCGCCGTCACGGGATATCTCTCGCGGCCCGCCGCCTCGGGTCGGCGGGTGCCGCTCCCCGGCGCGCCCGGTGACCCCTCGCCGTCCGGCTGGCTCGTCCTGCTGGGGGAGCGCCCCCAGAGCGACCTGGACACGATCGCCGCGGAGCGGGTCGCGCCGCTCCTCTCGCTGGAGCTCATGCTCGAGGCGCAGGTCCGGCGCGCCCGCGACGAGGCCGGCCGCAGCGACCTGCTCCCGTCCGACGGCCCGCCGTGGGTCGTCCTCTTCGCCCGCCAGTCCGAGTCCGAGGAGGGCGGCCCGTCGCGCGAGGAGCTCCGGTCGGAGCTGCGGTTCCGGTTCGCCGCCCGCAGGCTCGCCCTGCGCGGCACGAGCGAGAGCCTGGAGCTGCGCGCCATCGCGGCGCTGGAAGCCGGCGACCCCGACGGCTTGCGGATCGCGGGGCGCGTTGCGGAGTTCCTGGGCCGGACCGTCGCCCTGTCGCGGCCCTTCTCCGAGGCCGCCGAGCGCCCCGCGCAGGAGGCGACGGCGCGCGCGACGCTCGAGGCCGTCGAGCGCCTCCCCGAGCCGCCGACGGTGGCCCGCGCGGACCGTCTGCCGGCCTATCGGCTGCTCGCGGCGTTGGGCAACCTGCCCGACGATCGCATCCAGGCGGCTGCGCTGCTGGAACCGCTGGTCGCCGGCCGCCCATCGAGCGTGCGCGAGCGGCTCGCGACCCTCCGGGCCGTCCTGGACCACGGCGCGGCCGGCGAGGCCGCCGCGACCTTGGGAATCCACCGCAACACCCTCGCGTACCGGGTCCGCAACCTGGAAGCCCTCACGGGCTGGGATCTGGGTGATCCGGACCTCCGGTTGGCCCTCTCGGTGGCCGTCAGAATCGTGCAATCTGCACAAACAAAGGGCCGGTAGCCGCAGCATTCCGCCCGTTCATGACCCTGATACCCCTCTAGACTTCGTTGATCGGCCGACGCGCGCGGGCGCCGTCGTGCCGTAGGCACAAGCGGGGTCAAGCGGAGGCGCAGGGGCGCGTGGCGGACAACGGCGAGTCGCTGGCGATGATCCAGGCCGCGAAGGCGGACGGGATCCGGTTCATCCAGCTCCAGTTCACGGACATCCTGGGCCACGTGAAGGCCGTCACGATCCCGATCCACCGGCTCGAGGATTCGGTCCGCCACGGCACGTGGTTCGACGGCTCGTCCATCGAGGGCTTCACCCGCATCGCCGAGTCCGACCAGTACCTGGCCCCGGACATGGACACCTTCAACGAGATCCCGTGGCAGCCCGGCAGCGGCCCCCGCGGTACGGCCCGGGTGATCTGCGACGTGTTCACGCCCCGCGGCGAGCCGTTCACCGGCGACCCGCGCTACGTCCTGCGGCGCCAGGTCGAGCGCGCGAGGAAGCTCGGCTACCTCGTGAACACCGGGCCGGAGCTGGAGTTCTTCCTGTTCCGCCGCAGCGACGACGGCCGGATCACGCCGCTGCCCCACGACCAGGCCGGGTACTTCGACTACTCCACGGACCTCGCCCAGGAGGTCCGCCAGGACATGGTCGATGCCCTCGAAGCCTTCGGGATCAGCGTCGAGGCGGCCCACCACGAGGTCGCGGCGGGCCAGCACGAGATCGATTTCGCGTACGCCGACGCGCTCCGCACCGCGGACAACGCCATCACCTTCAAGTTCGCGCTCAAGGCCATCGCCAACCAGCACGGCCTGTACGCCACGTTCATGCCCAAGCCCATCCACGGCATCAATGGGTCGGGCATGCACACCCACCAGAGCCTGTGGTCCATCGCGGAGGCACGCAACGCGTTCGCGGACCCCAACACTCCCTACGGCCTGTCCGAGGTGGCCAAGTCGTACATGGCCGGGATCCTGGCCCATGCACGGGGGATGATCGCCATCCTCGCCCCGCTCGTGAACTCCTACAAGCGCCTCGTCCCGGGCTACGAGGCCCCGACGTACATCACGTGGGGCCGCACCAACCGCTCCGCGCTCATCCGCGTCCCGATGATCTCGCCCGGCAAGTCCATCGAGGGAACCCGCGCCGAGGTCCGCTGCCCGGACCCGTCCTCCAACACCTACCTCGCCTTCGCCGCGATGATCGCGGCCGGCCTGGACGGGGTGGAGCGGGGGCTGACGCTGGCGGAGCCCGTCGAGGAGAGCCTGTTCGAGATGGACGCGGCCCGGATCGCCGAGAAGGGGATCCGCCAGCTGCCCGGCACCCTGGGCGAGGCCATCGACGAGCTCGAGGCGGACCCCGTCATGGGCGAGGCCCTGGGTGACCACGTCCTCTCCCACTACGTCGCCGCCAAGCGTGCCGAGTGGGACGAGTACCGGACCCAGGTGACGCAGTGGGAGCTCGACCGGTACCTCGAAGCCTTCTGATCCACCCATCGACCACCGATCACACCCGCCCAGCCCCAGCAGCACGGCAGGAGAGCCCATGACCGCACGCAGCACGGCCATCAGCACGATCGCGAACCACAAGGTCGCATCGACCCAGAACTATCTCGAGCACGCCGGCGCCGACATCTACGGCAGCTACGTGTTCGGCGAGGTGGCCCAGCGCCAGTACCTCGCGAAGCCGATCTTTCGGAAGCTCCGCCGTACGATCGATGGCCACGAGCCCTTCGACCCGGCCATCGTCGACGCGGTCGCGCACGGCGTGAAGGAGTGGGCAATGGCGCACGGCGCCACCCACTACACGCACTGGTTCGTGCCGATGACCGGCTCCACCGCCGAGAAGCACGACTCGTTCCTGAGCCCGATCGGCGACGGCATGACCGTCGCGGAGTTCTCGGGCAAGAACCTGCTCCAGGGCGAGCCGGACGCAAGCTCGTTCCCGTCGGGCGGCATTCGCGCCACCTTCGAGGCTCGTGGCTACACCGCGTGGGACGTCACCAGCCCGATCTTCCTCCAGGTTGAACCCAACGGCGTGACCCTCACCATCCCGACCGCGTATGTCTCCTTCACCGGCGAGGCGCTCGACCACAAGATCCCGCTCCTGCGCAGCCAGGAGGCCCTGGGCAAGGAGGCCCTGCGCGTCCTCCGCTGGTTCGGCAACAGCGCGGCCAGCCGGGTGTTCACGAACATCGGCCCCGAGCAGGAGTACTTCCTCGTCGACCGCCGGCTGGCGGAGCAGCGCCCCGACCTTGTGCTCACCGGACGCACCCTGTTCGGCGCCCAGCCGCCCAAGGGCCAGGAGCTGGAGGACCAGTACTTCGGCCCAATCCGCGAGCGGATTCTCGCCTTCATGATGGATCTGGACCGCGAGCTGTGGCGCCTGGGCATCCCGTCCAAGACCCGCCACAACGAGGTGGCCCCCGGCCAGTTCGAGATGGCGCCGGTCTACGAGGCGACGTCCGTCGGCTCCGACCACAACATGGTCGTCATGGCCACCATGCGCCGGCTTGCGCCCGCCCACGGCCTGATGTTCCTGATCCACGAGAAGCCGTTCGCCGGCATCAACGGCTCGGGCAAGCACAACAACTGGTCGATGGCGACCGACGCGGGCGAGAACCTCCTCGACCCCGGCAACGATCCCCACGCCAACGCCCAGTTCCTCGCGTTCCTGCTCGCGGTCATCCGCGG
>JANNHX010000477.1:0-8436 GCA_031404615.1 Chloroflexota bacterium | reverse complement strand
GCGTCGCCCTGGAGGTCATCTCCGCCCTCGCGGCCAAGCGGCTCGCCGGTCACCCGGTCCGCTACGAGCGGCATGGCCGGGGATAGCATCAGCGAATGACCGAATCCGCCGCCGCGGCGCTGGCCCGGCTCTACGACCTGGACCTCTCCGAGGACCCCGGGGACCTGGACCTGCTCCTCGCGCTCGCCGCCCGGGCAGGCGGCCCGGTGCTTGAGCTCGCCGTCGGGTCGGGCCGGCTGGCCGTGCCCCTCGCCGAGGACGGCTACAACGTCACGGGCGTGGACCTGGACCCGACGATGCTGGCCCGGGCCCGCGAGGCGGCCGACGCCGCGGGCAAGGCCGTGGGTCGTCGGTTGCGCCTCGTGGAGGGCGACGCCCGGACGGTGCGGCTCCTGGACGCCGGCGACTACCGGCTCGGGGTCATCCCGCTCAACTCGATCTTCCTCATGGGCACCCGCCCCGACCAGCAGGCGGCCGTGACGACGCTCGCCGCGCACCTCGCGCCGGGCGGCCTCGCCATGATGGACGCCTGGCTCCCGGACGCCGATGACCTCTCGCGCTACGACGGGCGCCTCGTGCTCGAGTGGGTGCGCGAGGATCCGGGCACGGGCAGGACGGTGACCAAGACCGGCTCCGCCGCGTACGATCCGACGACCGCGAGCGTCCGCCTCATGACGATCTTCGAGGAGGGGCACCAGGGCGAGGCGCCGGTCCGCTGGGTCCGCGCCGACCGGCTCCGCCTCGTGACCCCGGACGAGCTGGTGGTCTTCGCCGAGACCGCCGGCCTCGTCGTGGAGACGCTCGCCGGCGACTACGAGCTGGGCGACCTCGAGCAGGGCGCGGAACGTGTCGTCATGGTGGCCCGCAAGCCCTGATCCACGGCCGGGGTGGCCCGCCCGGGTCGCCCGGTGGGACCATCGGCGCCTGCGTCCCGGGACGTGCCTGCGTGGTAGAGTCGAGCCGATGCCGGACCAGATCCGTCTCCTCGTCGTCGAGGATGTTCCCCAGGTCGCGCAGTACATCCGCGGGCTGCTCAACTCGCAGTCGGCGATCAAGCTGCTGGATGTCGCCAGCGACGGTTCCCGCGTGCTCGGCCTCATCGGCGAGCTCCGCCCCGATGTCGTGCTCGTCGATGCGCTCCTCCAGGGCCGCGTCAAGGGCCTGAGCCTCGTCGGGCAGATCCACCAGTCCGGCCTGCGCGTGCCGGTCATCGTCCTGACGGTCCCGCAGCAGCCCGTGATGGTGGACCCCAGCAACGGCGTCCACGGCGTCCTGGGCATGCCATTCACCGGCTACGAGCTGGTCATGCGCCTCCAGCAGGTGCACCAGGCCTCCCAGACCCAGGACAGCTCCCACCTCGCGCGGATGATCACCGTCTTCGCACCGAAGGGCGGCGTCGGCAAGACGACCCTTGCCTTCAACCTCGCCGTCGGCATCGGGCAGCTTGGCCTCCGGACGTGCCTCATCGACGGCAGCCTCCAGTTCGGCGACATGCGCGCCCTGCTCAAGGTGCCCGTCGAGGCACCCTCGCTGCTGGACCTGCCCACGGACCGCATCCAGGAGTCGGACCTCGCGGACGTCCTGTGGCGCGACCCATCGGGGATCGACATCCTGCTCGCCCCGCCGCGCGTCGAGATGGCCGAGATGGTCACCGTGCGGGACCTCGAGAAGACGCTGAGCCTGCTGCGCCGCGTGTACGAGGTCGTCATCGTGGACACGCCGGCCGTCATCAACGACATCAACCTTGCCTTCCTCGACACGTCGGACACGATCCTCGAGATCGTCACCTACGACTCGACCGCCATCCACAACACGATGGTGATGGCCGACGCGTTCCGGATGATCGGCTACCCGCCCACCAAGGTCCGCTACCTCGTCAACCGTGCGGACTCCACGGGCGGCTTCGACCCCGAGGTCCTCAACCGCGCCCTGGGCCGGGTCCCGGAGCACAACGTGGGCTCCGGCGGCCCGCTGGTCGTCCGGGCCAACAACGAGGGCATCCCGTTCGTCCTCGCCGATCCCAACGCGCCGATCAGCCAGGACGTGATGCGCACCGCCCAGGAGCTGATGGGCCACATGGCGCCCGCGGCCGCGCGGGGGTAAGAGGAGGGCGTGTCCGATCCGCGACCCATCGGGGTCTTCGACTCCGGTGTGGGCGGCCTGACCGTCCTGCGCGAGATCCTGCGGCGCTCGCCGCACGAGTCCACGATCTACCTCGGCGACAACGCGCGCGCTCCGTACGGCACCCGCTCCGACGACGAGGTCCGCCGGTTCTCGATGGAGGCTCTCGACGAGCTCGCGAAGCGGGACGTCAAGGCGCTCGTCGTCGCGTGCAACACGTCCACCGCCGTCGCGCTGCGGGACCTGCGCGCCCGGTACGACCTGCCCGTCCTGGGCGTCGTGCGGCCCGGCGCCGCCGCGGCCGCCCTCGCGACCCGCAACCGGCGTGTCGGAGTCATCGCGACGCCGGCGACCGTCCGCTCGCACGCCTACTTCAACGCGATCAAGGATGAGAACCCCGCGGTCGAGGTCTACGAGCACGCCACCCCGCGCTTCGTGCCGATGGTGGAGGCCGGGATCCTGTCCGGCCCGGAGCTGGAGGCGGTGATCGAGGAGGACCTCGCGCCGCTCCTGGGCGAGCGCGACGGGGCGGGGGAGTTCGTCTTCCCGCGGCCGCCGTCGGCCAAGATCGACACGCTCCTCCTGGGCTGCACGCACTACCCGCTGCTCCAGCCGCTGCTGACGCGGACGGTCGGCGACCGGGTCGCGATCGTGGACAGCGCCACCGCGACCGCCGCGACCCTCGCCGAGCTGCTCTCCGTCAACGCGCTCGAGGCGCCGGGCACGACGCGCGGAACCGCCGCGGACCCCGGAGCGGCCGGCCACTCGCGGCCCGCCGAGACCTATGGCGCGCCGCCGACGCACGTCCAGCTCACGACGGGCGACATCGAGCGGTTCCGTGACATCGCGTCGCGCATGTTCGGTGAGGCCTTCCCGGACGTGGAGTCCGTGGAGCTGGAGACCATCGGCTGATGCCCGCGGGACAGCGCCCGGACCCGGCCCGCCGCCGCGGGATCCCCGAGGAGCGCCTCTGGCGGGTCGGCTTCCTCGTGGGCTCGGTGCTGGGCGCCGCCGTGACCATCGCGGGACGCCAGATCGAGCGCTCGGCGCGCGAGGCCGGGCTCATCGACTGGGGCCGCGTCGAAAGCATCGCGGCCGCGCGCCTCCGCAACGCGCCGGGATCGCTGACCGCCCCGGAGCTTGCCGCCACCGAGGCCGACTACGCCGCCGCGATGGCGAAGGTCGTGCCGGCGCTCTCCGCCCACCTCGAGACGGACCTCCCGGGCGTCGTGGACCGCGTCGAGGTCGTCGACCGGGCGACCTGGGTGCATGCCAACGCCTCGGCGTTCGCCAGGCTCATCGGGCGGCTCGAGGGGGAGCTGCTGGACCAGATGCTGCCCCCGGGCAGCGGCGTGGCCAAGGCGACGATGACGCTCGCCAACCGCTGGGTGACGACGCGCCAGCTGGGGCTGCTGCTCGGGTTCATGGGCGCGCGGGTCCTCGGCCAGTACGACCTCGCGCTGATCACCGCCGAGACGACGCCGGGGCGCCTGCTGTTCGTCGAGGAGAACATCCGCCACACGGCGAAGGTCATGGACGTGCCGCTGGAGCACTTCCGCACCTGGATCGCCCTGCACGAGACGACGCACGCCTTCGAGTTCGAGGCGCACCCCTGGCTGCGGCCATACCTCGCGGAGCGCCTCGAGCGCCAGGTCTCGCTGTTCTCGGACGACGCGGCGGGCCTCGGGCGCGACGCGGTCAAGGCGCTGGGCGCCGCGCTGCGCGGGAACGGCCGCGGGGACGACGAGCACTGGCTCGAGCGCCTCATGAGCGACGAGCAGCGCCGCCTGTTCCGTGAGACCCAGGCGGTCATGAGCCTGCTCGAGGGGTTCGGCGACCACGTGATGGATGCCGCGGGCAGGGACCTGGTCCCGGGCGTCGAGAATATCTCGGCGCGCTTCCACGGGCGGCGCGCGCACCGGACGCCGTTCGAGCGGGCCATGCTGCGGATCACCGGCATGGACCTCAAGATGGACCAGTACCGTAAGGGCGAGATGTTCGTGGCCGAGATCGAGCGGCTCGCGGGCGCCGCGGCGCTGCGGCGGCTGTGGGACGGCCCGGAGACCCTGCCGACGCCCGACGAGATCAACAGGCCGGGCGACTGGGTCCGGCGGTTGGGGCTGAACCTGCTCGAAGGAGGGACCGCGTGACCGAGGGGGCCTCGCGAACACCCGGACCGGGGTCCGGTCCCGGCGGCGTGCCGACGGCCATCGCGCTGACGCCGATCCTGGCCGCCCGCTGGCGCGCCCGTGACCTCGAGGCGATCCGCGCGGCGGCGCCCGGTGCCCGGATCGTCACGATCGGGTTCGATGGGCATCCGGACAGGCCGCTCGACGATGTCGAGGTCATGCTCCGCGGGCGGTTCCCGGCCGAGCTCTTCGACCGGATCCTCGCGCGCTCCCCGGACCTGCGCTGGGTCCATTCCGCGACCGCCGGCGTGGAGCGCGTCCTGACGCCGTCGTCCCGCGCCCGCGACCTCACGATCACCAATGCACGCGGCGTCTTCTCGCGACCGATCGCCGAGTACGTGATGCTCATGATCCTGGCCGTGTCACGGCGCCTGCCGTCGCTGCTGGAGCTCCAGGCCGAGCGGACGTGGCAGCCCCTCGAGTCCCGCGAGCTGCGCGACGTCACCGTCGGCATCGTGGGCCTCGGGTCCATCGGGCGGGCCGTGGGCGCGCTGGCGACGGCGTTCGGGTGCCGGGTCATGGCGACGCGGCGGCGCCCCGAGTCGGGCTCCCAGGCGGCCGACGGCGCCGGCGACGAGCCCTACCTCGGCTCGCTGATGCTGGACCGCGTCCTCGCGCCCGAGCAGCTCCCGGAGCTGCTTGCGGAGTCGGACTTCGTGGTCCTGGCGGCACCGCTCACCGGCGACACGCGAGGGCTCATCGGCGAGGACGCCATCGCGCGGATGAAGCCTGGCGCATGGATCATCAACGTGGCCCGCGGCGAGCTCATCGACGAGCGGGCACTCTCTCGGGCTCTCCAGGACGGCCGCCTGGGCGGCGCGGTGCTTGACACGTTCCGCGAGGAGCCGCTCCCGCCCACGTCGCCGCTGTACGACCTGCCCAACGTGATCCTGACGCCGCACACCTCGTGGTCGTCCACGCGGGTGCTGGACCGGTCCGTGGACCTGTTCTGCGACAACCTGCGCCGCTACGCCGAGGGACGGCCGCTGGTCAACGTCGTGGACCCGGACGCCGGGTACTGAGACAGGGGATCGAGGAAGAGGCCGTGACAGACGCGGGGGCGGGTATGGGCGACATCGAGGGGACAGCCGGTCCGGGCGACCTGCCGTCTGCCGGTCGGGTCCTGGACGTGCGCTACTCGCTCCGTGCGCGCGACCTGCTGGAGCCGGGAGCCGCCGGCTCGCGCCACTCGATGATCACGGCGTTGTTCGGGTTCTTCCTCGTGTTCGGGTCCGTGTTCCCGATCCTGATGGGCGACTGGACGGTCATCGGCTTCGTGCTCTTCGCCGTCGGCTTCGTGACCGGACTCATCCCCGGCGCGATCATGGCCTTCATGGCAGGCCGTCGGCCCGATCTCCTCTCGCTGGAACAGCGCGTCGTGATCGATGGAGAGGGCGTACGCATGGCCTCGGAGCGGGCGACGAGCACGTCGACCTGGTCGCTGTTCAAGCGGGTCCGCGAGACTCGCACCGCGTTCCTTCTTGACTTCGGGACCGGGGCCGCGACCTTTGTGCCCAAGCGCGCCCTGGACGCGCGCGAGCAGGCGACGCTCGTCGCGATCGCAATGGACGCCGGCAAGATGGACCACCGGTCATCCTGGTACTGGCCGGCGGTCGGGGTCGGGCTGGGGGTCATCGTGACGGTGATCCTCCTCGCGCTCACGCTCTGACGCCGGCAGTGCGGGCCGCGGGTGCCGGGGCGGGTCGTCCCCGCCGGATGATCGGTCACCGGTAGCATCACCCCATGCAGATCGCCATCGTCGGGCTTGCCGGGTGCGGCAAGACCACCGTGTTCAACACGCTCACCCGCGGCCACGCCGAGACCGGCGGGTACGGCGGGCTCCAGCTCAACGTCGGGGTCGTCAAGGTCCCCGACGAGCGGCTCGACAGGCTGGCCGCCGTGTTCAAGCCCAGGAAGATCGTCCACGCCGATGTCACCTACGTGGACCTCCCCGCGCCGCCCGCCTCGTCCGAGGGCCACGTCGGTGCAGAGGAGCTGCCGGCCGAGCACCTCGCGCGGCTGCGCGACTCGGACGCGATGATCCACGTCGTCCGCGCCTGGGACTCCGCCGCCCACCCGCACCCGTCTGCCTCCGTGGACCCGGCGCGGGACCTGGAGAACCTGGACCTCGAGTTCATCCTCGCGGACCTCGCGATGGTGGACCGCCGCCTGGAGCGGCTGAAGGGCTCAGGGCGCCATGGCACCCCCGCCGAGCGCGAGACCAACGAGCGCGAGGCGGTGATCCTCTCGCGGCTCAAGCCCGCGCTGGAGGAAGGCCGCCCGATCCGCGACGAGGCCCTGGATCCAGACGAGGAGAAGGCCCTCCGCGGCTTCCGGTTCCTGACCCAGAAGCCGGTCCTGGTGCTGCTCAACGTGGGCGAGGGGGAGCTCGAAGGGGCCCCGGCGCTCGTCGAGCGGATCCAGGGCGGCTACGACCACCGGCACGCGATGGTCGATGCGCTCTCCGCGAAGATCGAGATGGAGCTCGGCGAGCTCGAACCCGAGGAGGCCGCGGTCTTCATGGAGGAGCTCGGCCTCGCCGAGTCCGCGCTGGACCGCGTGATCAAGCTCTCGTACCGGCTCGTCGGGCTGATCTCGTTCCTCACGGCCGGCCCGGACGAGGTCCGAGCATGGCCGATCCCGGACGGGTCGAACGCGGTGGACGCGGCGGGCGCGATCCACACGGACCTCGCGCGCGGGTTCATCCGCGCCGAGACCATCGCGTATGAGGAGCTCCTGGAGCTCGGGTCCATCGCCGAGGCGAAGAAGCACGGCAAGGTCCGCTCCGAGGGCAAGACCTACCGGGTCCGCGACGGGGACGTGGTCGAGATCCTGTTCAGCCGCTAGGGCAGCGCTCGAGTCCGAGCCCGACTGCCGGAAGACCAGGCCCTGGCTCGCCCTGGAGCCAGATCGGGGGTTCTGCCGCAGGGCTCGGGGTCGATTCGTGCGGTCCCGGGGACGAGCTCTGCACGCAGGGTGGTGTCCTGGCTCCCACGCGAGTCAAGCCGGCGCTCCCACGCGAGCCAGGCCGGCGCTCCCAGGCGAGCCAGGCCGGCGCTCTCCCGGCGGCGCGCCCGGTCCACCCTGTCGAGATAGCGCGATCTCGCCCTAGTTCGGGCGGCCGCTCTCCGCCTCGAGGTCCGCGAGGATCGTGGCGTAGTCCATGCCTTCCTCGGGCTCGTCGAGGTCCGCGAGAAAGTTCTCCTCCTCGTCGCGGGACACGTTGACGGCGGCTGTGAGGCGGTCGTCCGTGATCGCGATGAACTCGTAGTCGCGCTCCAGCTCGTCGGCGATCCCCTGGACGAGGGTGCTCGCCTCGAAGGAGTCGAGGACGCGGCGACGGATGCTCTGGACCAGCTCGAAGAACTCGTCGGGCTCCATCTCCTCCTCGCGGGCGAGGAGGAGGTCGGCGAAGACGTCGTCGTCGCCTTCGTGAAGCTCATAGAAGTGCATGATGTACAACCTCGGTCGGGGAGCGGCCGGGGTGCGACGGCCGGCGGAGCGCTGTCTGCGCGGGACAGCAAGTATAGGCGGGTCCACCCGCGCCCCCAGGAGAGATCGATGGACGAGACACCCCACGTCGTGGTGGTCGGGGCGGCCTGCCGCGACCTCGTGGACGACGACGAGCGCGGCTGGCGCCTCGGCGGAGGAGCCTCGTACTCGGCGCTCGCCCTCGCGCGGCTGGGGCTTCGCGTCGGTGCCCTCGTGGTTGCCGACGATCTCGCGGCGTCCTCGACCGAGCTCGACATGGTCCGGGCCGCGGGTGTAGACGTCCACGTGATCCCGGGGACCCGGGGCCCGATCTTCATCAACGTCGAGACCCCGACCGGCCGCGTCCAGCAGACGCCGCAGGTCTCCGACCCCGTCGACCCCGCCGCCCTTCCGGCGGCATGGCGCAACGCGAAGGCCTGGATGCTCGCCCCGGTTGCCGCGGAGGTGCGCGACGAGTGGGCGGACGTGATCCCGGCCGATGCGCTCGTCGGCCTGGGCTGGCAGGGCCTCCTGCGCGTCCTCAAGGCCGGCGCGCCGGTCCACCACCTGCAGCCCCGGCCATCACCCGTGGTCATGCGCGCTGACGTCATCGGCGTGGGCGCGGACGATGTCGACGACGCCACGACCCCGGCCG
>JANNHX010000476.1:0-1627 GCA_031404615.1 Chloroflexota bacterium | reverse complement strand
CTGGTGGGGCGCGCGGCTTCGTAGCCGGGCCCGCCCTGGAGGAACACGAGGTACGGGCGGTCCGTGCCGTCGGTCGCAGCCACCTCGCGGGTGAAGACCGTGATGGACGGGCCGTCGGGACGGGCGTGATCCAGCGGGACGTGGTGCTCGCGCTCCGTGAGGACGGCGCCGGGGACGTGGAACGTGGCGGTGACGGTCATGCAGGCACGATACCGCCGCCGCGAGGGCAGGCTGCGCTCCGCCGGCGGGGCGGTCTCAGCCGGTGCCGCGCGGGAGCAGGCCGCGGCGGGTCGCGACGACGACGACCTCGAGCTGGCTGTGGGCGTCCAGCTTGGCCATGATGGCCTTCTGGTAGCCGCGGCAGGTGTGCAGGCTGATCCCCAGCGAGGTGGCGATCGCATGCGGGTCCATTCCCTGCCCCATCAGCAGCAGGACGTCCTGCTCTCGCGGCGTGAGGACGATGGCCTCGGCGCCCGCCCACTGCGTTGCGGATGCGGACGATGCGACGCGCCCCAGGATCGCTGCCAGCGTCGAACCTTCGACGAGCATGTCGCCGGTGCGGGCCGTGCGGATCGCGCTGATGACGGCCCCGATGGAGCTCTCCTTGGGGAGGAACCCGCTGGCACCCGCGGTGGCCGCCCTCGTGAGCACCTCGACGTCGGTGTGGCCGGTGAGGATCAGCACTCGTGTCTCGGGCCGGAGCAGGCAGATTCGCTCGGTCGCCTCGATGCCGTTCCCGTCGGGCAGCCTGACATCCATCAGGACGACGTCGGGCTCCGAGCTTTCGAGGCAGGCGATCGCCTCGGCGATCGTTGCGACCGCGCCGACCGAGCACATATCGTCGTGGTGGTCGATCGCGATCAGCAGGGCCTCGGCGAACGACCGGTGGTCATCGACGATCAGCACGCGCGTGCGTGTGGGCGCCCCGGCCGTCGAACCCTCGGGCGGCGTCCCGGCCCCACTCCCGGACTCGGCTTCCGCGATGTCGGTCGGACGCTGCATGGGCGGGCCGATCATCGAGCCCCAGGCGCGCAGGCTGGCCCACCGGCAGGCGTGCTGCCGGCGAACGAACCGCGCCGCGCCAAGCGATCGAACAGCAGGACGACCCCGTCCTTCCTGGGCCGCCCCGGTGCCCCTTGGACCCTGACAACCCCCCCGTATCCCGCCGCTAAGGCGGCGGGTCGGGAGTATAGGCCGGTCCGGCCCGGAATGGAAGCCTCTTCGCAGACACAGCGAGACCCCGGAGCGACGGCGTCGCTCCGGGGTCTGGGGCAGGTGCGGTGCCGGGTGGGGGGACCCCGCACCGCACCCCGTATGGGTTGTGCCTTGGTTGGTCGGACTTCTCCCTACGGCGCCAGGATGAAGTCGGCGATGGTGATCTGGTTGGCCACGGTGCCCGGGAACGGGACCGCGAGGATCGTGATGGTCTGGCCACCGATGGTGACGAGGGTGTTGGCCCCACCGCCCGATGCCCCGATGGTCACGTTGGCGGCGAACGTCGCCGACGTGATGCCGAGGGCGGAGATGTTGAGCCTGTCCTGGCCACCGGCCGGGTTGGCGTCGAAGCCCGTGATGGTGTCTGCCCCAAAGCCCGCCGCGAAGACGAACGTGTCGAGCCCGGCATTGC
>JANNHX010000475.1:0-1900 GCA_031404615.1 Chloroflexota bacterium | reverse complement strand
TCGGACCCCGATGGGCTGGGCTACGCCGTCGGGTGGAACGCGGTGCTGGATTACCCGGCCGGGGGAACGCGGTACACCTACGCCACACCACCGGCGGGGACCGTCACCGTGCCGGCCGGGTTCTATCCGGCCTTCGTGGTGTTCGGCACCCGGTTCAAGGCGGGCAACGACCCGCTGACGCCGGCGCTCGAGACCGAGCGGTCCGTGTTGCCAGGGGAGTTGCGGGCGCACTTCTCGAAGGCGGGGCGATGAGCGCCACGGCGATGATCCCGCTCCGGAACGCGCTGGCCGCGCTGGTGAGCGCCGATCTCGACCTCGCCACGATGCTCGCCGGGCGGAAGGTCTACGCGGGCCTCGCCACGCAGGGCGCCTCGCTGGCGTACCTCGTGATCGGCCAGGTGCTTCGCGACACGGACGGGAGCTACGCCAACGGGCAGGCGGGCCGGCTCCACAAGCGGCGCCTCTCCGTCTGGGCGCGCACCTCGTGGACCTGCGAGGAGATCATGGCCCGGCTCATCGTCCTGCTGGACAATCAGCGGCTCACGGTGGCCGGGCACACGATCCAGACGGCGGCGCTCGACGTGGTGTTCGGGCCGGTCGTGGAGGACGGCGGCGCCGCGTGGGGGCTCCACGCCGACTGGTCGGTCCGGACGCTCGCGGCCGCCGCGTGACGCTGGTGCGGCAGGCCGGGTCGCTGGTGGTCTACGACCGGGCGGGCCTGCCGGTCCACGGCTCGACGGACCGCTGGAGCCCGTTCTACTTCGACATGCGGGACGTGTGGCTGGAGTTCAATGGGCGGTCGGTCGAGCAGATGCAGGTCTTTGAGTTCCACACGGAAGAGGACTGGATCATGCGGGAGAACCCGTATACCGGGACCGACGAGCAGCTGCATGGCCGGGTGCGCGTGCGCTGGCGTCTGCCGCTGCTGATATGACGCCCTCCGAGCGGGCACAGCTCCGCGCCACGGCGGCCCAGGTGGCGGCGGTCAAGGAGCAGGCCCTCGCCTTGAGTATGCAAGCGGACACGCTGGAGCGGACGCTCCGGGCGCTTGTGGACGCCGGGCACGGGCCGATGGAGGCCGAGCGCGGGGGTCTGCTGCCAGAGGCCCCGGCCAAGGTGCGGCACTTCAACATGCCGCAGCCGACCCCGGCAGCACCGTGAAAGGCGAGCCGCCACGCGGTAACAGTGATCTGCCACAACCACGCGGGGTGGCCCCCGAACCGCACATGGACGCGAGGGTGTACGGCATCCCTGGCTCGGCGTCTGACGGAGGCGAGGTCGTAGAGATAGAAGTAATCGACGAGGAATGCCGTCTCGATAGGTGGGTCATAGCACCCAAACCGTAGCACCGTCACACCGAAGGTATGGCCGACCCTCTGGCCCAAGGCAGTCCCAGCGTTCGCACCAGCCTTGAGCCACCCGTACAGGAGGTCGCACCATGCCGTTCGGAACCGTTCCGCAGGGGACCGTCGCCGTCTTGAAGGTCGGCGTCGCCAGCGCGATCACGCTCGTGGGCGCCGTCGTCACCTGGGACTACACCGGGGACCGGCAGACCACGGACCGCGAGTACTACAACGCCTTCCCCTCGACCACCACGGTCGGCCCCGCCAAGCGCACCATGCAGTTCCAGGGTGACTACGCCGCCGCCGACGACGGCCAGGCCATCGTCAAGAGCGCGTTCGACGCCGCGACCGACATCTTCGGCTCCGTCGCGCCGGACGGGACCAACGGCGAGTCACTGCCCAGCCGCGTGAGCCAGTACAAGATCGGTGGCCCGAGCCCGAACGGCCCGCCGAGCCTGTCGTTCACGCTCAACCAGCGGCTCGATCCGACGAACGTGGGGGCGGGCCTCTAAGCCATGTCCACCACAATCAAGGACAGCCCAGCGGGCGCTCCGGCG
>JANNHX010000474.1:0-1583 GCA_031404615.1 Chloroflexota bacterium | reverse complement strand
CGTTCGCGGCCGTCCCGCCGGAGCACCGGACGCCAGCCGTGGAGCGCGCGATCGAAGTCGGGATCGGGCTCCTGCTGGGCGTTGACCCGGCGACGGCCGCGTACCCGGCGGGCTGGGACGGGAGGATCGCCGGCGCGTGGTTCCGCCTCGGCTTCCCGTCCGCCTACATCGCGGACGTGCTCCAGGTCGCGGAGGTTTTGGGCGAGCTGGGCATGGGCGACGATCCGCGGCTCGGCGGCCTCGTCGAAGGCGTGCTGGCCCGCCAGGATGCCTCGGGCCGCTGGCGCAACGAGCAGGCGTACCGGGGCAGGCTGTGGGCGGATGTGGATGTGCCAGGCGCGCCGAGCCCCTGGGTCACACTGCGCGCCTGTCGCGTGCTGCGGACGTACCTCGGCTGACCGTCAGTCGCCGCGGTCCTCGGGCGTGTCTCGATCCAGGTCCGGCACCGTCATCAGCGGTCCCACGGGCTCCGGCACCAGGGACGGCGGCTCGTCGCCCGGCATGTCCGCCATGGCGCGCAGCAGGTCCGAGATGGCGACGACGCCGATGGCCCGCGTCTGGTCGTCGTCCGCGACCACCACGAGGCGGCTCACGTGGTGGCGCTCCATGCGGCGTGCGGCCTGTGTCAGGGGCTCGTCGCGCCGGATCGTGAGCGCCGGCGTCGTCATGAGGTGCTTCACGCGCAGCGTCTGCCAGCTGGCCCACAGGTAGTCCGTCGCGCGTGCCCGGAGCAGGTCCGACTCGCTGATGACGCCGACGAGCACGTCCGAGTCGTCCACGACGGGCAAGCCCGAGATGGAGTGGCGCTCGAGCAGCTTCGCGGCGTCGCCCAGGCCGGTGTCGACGCGGACGACGATGGGCGGGCGGGCCATCACGTCGCCCACGAGCCTCGAGCCATGCAGGGACACCAGGTTCACTCGGAGCTCCTCATGGGGACGCGCACCCGCCTGTCTTCGCCGGTCATGTCGCAAGCGTGGGGGAGCCGCCCCCGCCGCCGGAGGGCGATGGGTCCCGAAGCCACGGTGCCGTTGGTCGCCGGGCCGTCAGGCAGACCGACCTAGCCCGATGCCGCCGGGCCCTCGGGCACGTGCGTGAGACGGGACAGCTCCGCGGCGATCGCCGCCTGGAAGGCGGCCATGTTGAGCCGGACCGAGCGGGACAGCGGCCGCCCGTAGCCGTACCGGCGCCCGCCGATGCCGACGAACACGCCCTCGGGCAGGCCACCGGGCCTCAGCACCCGCGCGAGGCTCAGCACCTGGTCGATGGGCAGCTCGTGCGACGAGCGGGGCGTGGGTGAGCCTTCCTCGCAGAGGATCTGGCCGATGGGCACCGTGACGACATGGCCGGGCGGGATCCCCACGGCCGCATCGACGACCACGGTGACCTCGCCCGCGGGCACGTCGGTCAGGTCCTCCACCCGGAGATGCCCGCAGCGGCGAACCTCCAGGCGCTCGAGCATCGCGGACGGCAGCGACGGCAACAGGGTTGCGACAGCGCTCAGTGCCGCCCCGTCGTCGCCCCGGTCCGCGTTGCCGCAGACGAGGAGACGAACCGAGGGCGGTGCGAGCTGGGTCATACGTTCC
>JANNHX010000473.1:0-3762 GCA_031404615.1 Chloroflexota bacterium | reverse complement strand
CCACGCGGGGGGCGAGTGCACGTGGCGCACCGAGGCTTGACATGCCCTGTCGGGGCACCTACCGTGCCGCCCACTTCGCGATCGGACGGGGAGGCGGGTCGGTCGCGGTGGACACGTCCCTGCCACCCGCCGCGAACCAGGAGCCCCGACGCCGCGTGACCAACGCGCCCACAACCCTCGACGATTCCGCGCCGCCCGCGCGGACCCCGCCCACCACCCGCTCGACCGCCGTGCACCTCGAGCGCGTCGTCAAGCGCTACGGCGATGTCACGGCCGTGGCCGGCGTCGATCTGGACATCGCGGACGGCGAGTTCTTCTCCATGCTCGGCCCGTCCGGCTCGGGCAAGACGACGACGCTGCGGATGATCGCGGGCTTCGAGCTCCCGAGCGAGGGGCGCGTCCTCCTCCATGGCCAGGACGTCTCGCGGCTCGCCCCGTTCGAGCGTGACGTCAACACCGTCTTCCAGGACTACGCCCTGTTCCCGCACATGACCGTCGGGGACAACGTCGCCTACGGCCTGGTCGTGCGCAAGGTGCCGAGGGACGAGCGGACGCAGCGCGTCGAGGAGGCGCTCCGCATGGTCCGGCTCGAGGGCTACGAGCGCCGCAAGCCCGGGCAGCTCTCCGGCGGCCAGCGCCAGCGGGTCGCGCTCGCGCGGGCGCTCGTGAACCGGCCCCGCCTGCTGCTGCTCGACGAGCCGCTCGGCGCCCTCGACCTGAAGCTCCGCGAGGAGATGCAGATCGAGCTCAAGCGCATCCAGCAGGAGGTGGGGATCACGTTCATCTACGTGACCCACGACCAGGAGGAGGCGCTCACGATGAGCGACCGGATCGCGGTCTTCAACCGCGGGCTGGTCGAGCAGGTCGGGGCTCCGGCCGAGGTCTACGAGCGGCCGGCCACCCGGTTCGTCGCCGGCTTCGTCGGCACGTCCAACCTGCTCACGGGCGACGCCGCCGAGGCCATCGTCGGGCGGCGCGGCACGTTCACCGTACGCCCCGAGAAGATCCACCTCAACGCGCCGGACGCCGAGCCTGAGGCCGACGAGGTCGATGCGCCGGGCCGGATCCGCGAGGTGGTCTACATCGGGCCCGACACGCGGTACTACGTGACGCTCGACGCGGGGGCGGAGCTGATCGTGACCCAGCAGAACCTGGCGACGTCCTCGACCGAGGCGCTCGCGCAGCAGGGCCGGCCCGTCCGGCTGCACTGGAAGCGGCAGCACTGTCTCCCCGTCGCGGACGGGGTGACGAACCTGGAGGAGGAACACAGCGCATGATGCATCGGAGAATCCTGACCCTGGTCGGGGTTGCGGCCCTCGTGGCGGCCGCGTGCGGCGGGTCGGCGGCGACCCCCCGCCCCAAGCCTGCCCCAGTCCATCGGGGCCGGCGAGGGCGAGCTCAAGCTCGTCATCTGGACGGGCTACGCGGAGCGTGGCGCCAGCGACCCGGTCTACGACTGGGTCACCCCGTTCGAGAAGGAGACCGGCTGCAAGGTCTCCACGACGGACATGACGGATTCCAACAACGGCGTCTCGCTCATGCAGTCGGGCGCGTACGACGGAATCTCCGCCTCGGGTGACGCCACCATCCGCCTCATCAAGGGCGGGACCGTCGCGCCGGTCAATACGGCCCTGTTCAAGAACTACGCAAACGTGTTCGCGGGCCTCAAGGACTTGCCCCACAACACGACCGACGGCGTCAGCTACGGCGTGCCGCACGGCCGCGGCCCGAACCTGCTCGCCTACAACACCGAGACCGTGACGACTCCACCCACGAGCTGGGACCCGGTCTGGGAGGGCGGCGCGGACTTCAAGGGGAAGGTCAGCGTCTACGACTCCTCGATCTACATCGCGGACGCGGCGCTCCACCTCATGACCAAGCAGCCCGACCTGGGGATCAAGAACCCCTACCAGCTCACCCAGGCCCAGTTCGACGCGGCGGTCAAGCTGCTCGAGCAGCAGCGCGACAACGGCGCGCTCTACTGGGGGACCGCCAGCGACCAGATCACCTCGTTCTCGTCCGGGGACAGCGTCGTCGGGACGACCTGGCAGTACCAGGTCAACGTCCTCCAGACCGACAAGCAGCCGGTCGACGCCGTGCTGCCCGAGGAGGGCTCCACCGGCTGGTCCGACACCTGGATGATCGCGACCAAGGCCAAGCACCCGAACTGCATGCTGTTGTGGATGGACCACATGATGTCGCCGGTGGCGAACGCCAAGGCGACCGTGTGGTTCGGCGAGGCGCCGACCAGCCCGCAGGCGTGCGCCGAGGCGGAGAAGCTCTCCCCGGGCCACTGCGCCCAGACCCACGCCGACGACGAGGCCTACTACAAGAAGATCTGGTACTGGAGCACCCCGCAGTCCGACTGCGCCGATACCGACGCGGCCACCACGTGCAAGACCCAGGACGACTGGGTGGCGGCGTGGACCAAGGTCCGCGGCTCCTGAGCCGCGCGCATCACCGCTGAGCCCACCGAGGGGCCGCCAGCCATGCGCCGGCGGCCCCTCACCCACGTCCCGGTCCCTCCCACGGGCGCCGCGACGGACCACCGCACCAGCCGGGACCCCAGCGCCAGCCGATGACCAGCCCCACGACCGCACCGCTCCCTGCGACCCCGGACCCCGACGAGCTCCCGGCGCCGCCGCGCTCGCCCGTCCGGCGCACGTCGGCGTGGCTGCACTCGCGCCGCCGCCTGCAGACCGGCCTGCTGCTCGTGGGCCCGCTCGGGTGGCTCACGATCGCCTACCTCGGCTCGCTGTTCATCCTGCTGCTCAATGCCTTCTGGGCGAAGGACGAGTTCACGGGCAAGGTCATCCCGTTCTCCTGGACGATGGACGCCTTCGTGGCGCTCGCGTCCGAGCCGGTCTACCGGACGATCGCGCTCCGGACCCTGGGCATGGCCGCCCTGGTCACCGTGACGGACGCGATCCTCGCCTTCCCCATCGCCTACTACATGGCCCGGATCGCCTCGCCGCGCAAGCGCGGGCTGCTGGTGATCGCGGTGCTGATGCCGCTCTGGGCCGCGTACCTCGTCAAGGTCTATGCGTGGCGGATCGTCCTCCAGGGCAACGGCATCGTCGAGGCCGTCGTGACACCGCTGGGTCTCGAGGCGCCCGGGCTCGACGAGCTCGCGAACTCGTGGCTCGTGCTCGCCTACCTCTGGCTGCCGTACATGATCATGCCGATCTACGCGGGCCTGGAGCGGATCCCGAGCTCGCTCCTCGAGGCGTCCGCGGACCTCGGCGGGCGCTCCGCGGTGACGTTCCGGCGCGTGATCCTGCCGCTCGTCTTCCCGGCGCTCGTCGCCGGCTCCATCTTCACGCTCAGCCTGACGATGGGCGACTACATCACGCCCGACCTCGTGTCCGACGCGAAGTTCATCGGCAATGTCATCTATGACAACTCGAGCCTGGGCAACCTCCCGCTGGCGGCGGCGTACTCGCTGATCCCGATCGTCGTGATGACCATCTACCTCCTCGTCGCCCGGCGCCTCGGCGCGTTCGACTCGCTGTGAGGGGGGCCGCCTGATGGAGCCGCGGGGCGTCCGGATCCTGCTGCGCATCGCGACCGTGCTGGTGCTGGGGTTCCTCTACCTGCCCCTGGTCATCCTGGCGATCTACGCGTTCAACCCGAGCCGAGTCCAGGCCTGGCCGCCCACCGGGTTCACGCTGCACTGGTTCGGCGAGGCCCTCGCCAACCCGACGCTGCTCGCCGCGGTCGGCAACTCGATCCACGTGGGGACTGTCGCGAACCCCCTGGCGC
>JANNHX010000472.1:0-1606 GCA_031404615.1 Chloroflexota bacterium | reverse complement strand
TCGCCCTGTGGCTGTGGTTCACCGTCCTGTTCGCGACATATGCGGAGGCCATGGCGGAGGCTCGCGGCCGCGCCCAGGCGGCCACCCTGCGCCGGACCCGCTCAGAGACGACCGCGCACCGGCGGGGCCTGGACGGCCAGGTCCAGGACGTCGGATCGTCCGAGCTTCGCCGCGGTGACATCGTGGAGGTGGAGACCGGCGAGACGATCCCGGGCGACGGCGACGTCATCGAGGGCATCGCCTACGTCAATGAGGCCGCCATCACCGGCGAGTCCGCACCCGTCCTCAAGGAGCCCGGCACGGACATCCGAAGCTCGGTCACCGGCGGGACGCAGGTGACCAGCGACCGCCTCGTGATCCGCATATCCGCAGATCCAGGCGAGACCTTCCTTGACCGGATGATCGCGCTCATCGAGGGGGCCCGCCGGCAACGCACGCCCAACGAGATCGCCCTTTCCATCCTGCTCACCGGGCTGTCCCTGGTCTTCCTGCTGGCAACGGCCACGCTCCGGCCGTTTGGAGCCTACGCCGGCGCGACGCTGGGCCTGGTCGTGCTCGTGGCCCTCCTGGTGTGCCTCATCCCCACGACCATCGGCGGCCTGCTGTCATCGATCGGCATCGCCGGCATGGATCGCGTCGCGCGCTTCAATGTGCTGGCCATGAGCGGTCGCGCCGTTGAGGCGGCGGGCGACGTGGACGTCATGCTCCTGGACAAGACGGGCACGATCACTTTCGGCAACCGAATGGCCTCTCGGATCATCGCGATGCCCGGGGTGGGCGAGGATGAGGTCCTGCAGGCTGCCCTGGCCTCATCGCTGGATGACGAGACGCCAGAAGGGCGGTCCATCGCGGTCCTGGCTCGCGAGCGCCTGCGGGTCCTGGACGTCCTGGGCACGGCCGGTGCGGTCGACGAGGCGGCCTTGCGCGCCTCCATCGTGGAGACCATCGCGTTCTCCGCGGAGGCGCGAACGTCCGGGATCAAGCTCAAAGACGGGACCCTCATCCTGAAAGGCGCGGTCGATTCCATCGTGGCCGGTCTGGACGCACCGCCCCCGCCGGAGCTCGCGGTCGCGGGCAACGAGGTCGCCGGCCTTGGCGCCACGCCGCTGGCCATCCGTCGCGACGGCCGGGCGCTCGGCATCATCGAGCTCAAGGACACCGTCAAGCCCGGCCTCCGGGATCGCTTCGACGAGCTTCGCCGGATGGGTATCCGGACGATCATGATCACCGGCGACAACCCGCTCACCGCAAAGACGATCGCCGCCGAAGCGGGTGTCGTCGATTTCGTCGCCGAGGCAAAGCCTGAGGACAAGATCGCGATCATCCGCCGCGAACAGGCCGACGGTCACCTCGTGGCCATGACCGGGGACGGCACCAACGATGCGCCTGCCCTGGCCCAGGCAGCTTCTTCCGGGCCACGAGCTCCGAGGACCGACTGGACCGGATCTTCCTCTGCGGCGGCACCTCGAAGGTGCAGGGGCTGCGCGACCTCCTGTCCGAGCGCTTCGAGGCCGGAGTCGAGATGCTGAACCCCTTCAACAGCGTGACCTACAACCCTCGTGATTTCGATCCCGATTTCATCAACGACGTCTCCCCTTCCGCCGCC
>JANNHX010000471.1:0-3606 GCA_031404615.1 Chloroflexota bacterium | reverse complement strand
AAGGCGACACCTGCAAATAGATCGCGCCATGCGTCGCGATCCCGAGGGGGCCCACTTCGTAGCTGAGCCGGAAGCGGCCGGAGCTGTAGATCTCGGTGACGGTGCCGACCGTCGAGCGCGGGTTGCGCGAGGTCGTCTTCTGATCGATCGAGATCGCCGGCGACAGGCCCTCGATCGAGTCGACGTCCGGCTTGTCCATCTGGCCCAGGAACTGGCGCGCGTAGGCGCTCAGCGACTCGACGTAGCGTCGCTGGCCCTCGGCGTAGATCGTGTCGAACGCCAGCGAGGACTTGCCCGATCCGGAGAGCCCCGTGATCACGACCAGCGAGTCGCGAGGCAGCTCCAGCGAGACGTTCTTGAGGTTGTGCTCGCGCGCGCCTGTGACGACGATCGCGTTCGAGGGCGGCATTGCGATCCAGTCTAGACATGCGAACAGACGTTCGTTGTGGTCGGTGCGGACGCGTCTTTCCTGCCGGGGCGCCGACATCGCCTTCCAGGCGATGTGGCGGAGTTCCCCGGACAGGAAAACCCGCCCGCACCGTCCGCGCGCCTGCTCGCCGCCTCTATTGCGCCCGTACCGCCCTCGCGGTCGCTTGTGCGACGCCAGGGCGGCTTTGCGGCTTGGTGCGAATTGTACGCGTGCGGTGCGACGGTCACGACCTGCCCCGCGCCTGGGATGCCGAGGAAGCCGGCGATGCTCCAGGCGGACGAGTAGAGGACGCCGTCGTGGTAATCGAGGCCGACTGGCATCGTCACCTGAGCCGTCTTCCTGCTCCCGTTCGGCGCGATCCGCGTGATCTGGCCGACCGTTGCAGGATCGAAGCCAACCGGCGGCGGTCCGTCATCTGGCGGCGCGCCTTCGAGTACCTGGGACACGAAGACCGTGCCGTTCGGTGAGACCGCTACCCCGGTCGGGCTGTCGAGACCTCCGATCACATCCAAGACCTCGCCGGTCTTGGAGTTCAGCACGTAGACGCGGCCCTAGCCAGGGGCTTCGCCCGAGAGCGTGCTGACGTAGAGCCGGTCATGCGGCCCGTAGGCCAATCCCGTCGGCACAGGGTCACAGCCGATGTGCTCGGGATCGTTGTTGGGCCGTCCTGCGCACGCACCGGTCGTGACGACCGGCGGGACGAAGAACGGCGTGGGATTACCGGATCGCGAGATCGAATAGACGACATTGCCACCGCCGTCTGCGACGAACACGAACGGCCGCCCCTGGGCCTTGATGACCGCGAATGGGTTGGACAGGGCGTCGAGCGGCTCATTGGTGACTGGGTCGAACTGGAGCTGGCCGTCGGGGTTGTTGGCCAGCTCATAGGCGAGCAGATCGGCCAGCAGCTCGGGCGAGCCTCCTTGGTTTGCGAAGAAGACCGACGAGCCACCGGGAGCCCCGCTCTCGCCGGTGACCGCCACGAGGCCGCCACCGGCGCGCGTCACACCAGCGACTCCGTCAAGGCCCGTCACGACAGGGGTGACGTCGCCCCACCGGAGCCCGACACGCGACACCTGCCCCTTGCCGCTCTCAGCGACGAACACGTTGTGTCCCTTGGCGTCGATGCCGAATGGCCCTTCGAGGCCTGACGCGATGACCTTGATCGCGGGGCGCGGTGGCCGATCGGGCTTGCCGCCGTGATGGCCGTTCCAGTTGCCATGACCCGTGCCCCAGTCACGGGGGCTGTCGCCGTCGTGGCGTCCTCCCGCGTAGGCCGCTGCCGGCCCGCCGAGCGCGATGATCGCCGTCACGGCGACGAACTGGAGTAGGCGCTTTGAAGCGCTCATCCGAGATCCTCCTCAGTCGGTGGTTGTCTTTCAGCGGACCGTCGCGGCATCACGAGTGCCCCCGGTAGTGCGTTCCGCTGGGATACGCATGCCCGAGAATCGGCGGTCTTCTCCAGCGACACTCTCAGAGCGATTTGGCGGGCGCTGGGGGAACTCGATCACCCAGTTGCCGACGCGCCAGGTTGAGCGCGCGCCGAGCGCTCAACCGGACCGGTGCCGGCGCTCGCCGCCGCCCCCGTCGTGATGATTCGCCTGTGCGCGCGTACACAAGAAGAATCGCCTGGCGAGGAATGCTGGCGATCGGGCTTGCCGCCGCGGCATGGACCGCCGCTTCACCGACCACGCAGACTGCGGACGGCGCGGCACGGACGCGATCCGCCACCGTCTGGGCCGTCGGCGATGCCTACCCGAACGCCGGCGGGCGCCGTCTGGCGGCGCTCGTGCGCCGCGCCCGGCCGGACCTCTTCCTATATCTCGGGGATGTCTACGAGACGGGAACCGCGCCTGAGTTCCTGACCGCCTACGAGCCGCTGTACGGCTCGCTCGCAGCGCGCACGATGCCGACGATGGGCAACCACGAGTACGCGAATCGCAAAGCGGGCTACGAGCCGTACTGGGCGCGCGAGCGCGGCTCGCCGATGCCGCGCTGGATGAATCGCCGGATCGCCGGCTGGGAGATCCTGATGCTGAACTCGGAGACGCCCCGCGACTCGGCTTCAGAGCAGGCGCGCTGGCTGAGGCGCGCCGTTCGCAGGCCGGGAACGTGCCGGATCGCGCTGAGCCACAGACCCCGGTTCAGCACAGGCGGCCACGGGGATGAATCCAGCATGGAGCCGCTCTGGCAGCTGCTGCGCGGGCGCGCGCGGCTCCTGCTTTCAGGCCATGACCACGACCTTCAGCGCTTCGCCGACCGCGACGGCATCCGCCAGATCGTGTCCGGTGCCGGCGGCCGCGCCAATCTCCCGCTTCCGCGGCGCAGCGCCCAGACGCTGCGCTTCGCACACCGCTGGCCCCCGGGAGCCGTCCGGCTGTCGCTCTCCCCCGGCCGCGCTCGCATCGACTTCGTCGACGCCGGCGGCCGGCTGCTCGACCGCAGCGAGGTGACCTGCCGGCGGCTCAGGGGTTAGGAGATCCAGACACGATGCCCGAGGCCAGGCTCCTCAGGCTCGCTCTCGCGGTCAGCCGCCGGCGTCGATCTCGTCGAGCAGCAGACCAGCATCGACGCCGGGGAACTGCTCTGCGATCAGCGACCGCGCCTCTGAGCGCGGCGTGTCCTGGAGCACGAGGTCGAGCGCGGTCAGGCGCGCACCGTCGATGTCTGCTCCCGGCTCATGCGCGCCCGCAGCCCCGCCGGGCTCAGCGGCAGCGGCGAGCGCGTCGACCTCGTCGCGCACGCGTGCCAGGCCGGCTCGCAGCCGCTCGACAGCGGCACGGACGTCGCCCTCAAGCGCCTCTGCCTCACGCGAAAGCGCATCGATCCGTGCCGTGACGTCGCTTGTCGGCTTCTTCTCGGGACCCTCGCTCATCGGTCGGGCAGCCTAGCCTCCGCCGCGCGGGACGGCGCCAGGAGCCACCCCGTGCATCTAGTCCGGGATGATCTCCAGCCCGGCCTCGCGCACCGCGCCGAGCTCACGCCGCAGATCGCGGAGCTCGTCGCGCAGCCGCGCCGCGTACTCGAAGCGCAGCTCCTCGGCCGCGGCCAGCATCTCCTCCTCAAGCTCCACGATCGTCTTCTCCAGCTCGTTCGGCGCGAGGTCCTTGCGGCGCTTGCCCTGCACCCAATGCCGACATGATCAAGATCACAAAAAGCAGGGTTGGGAAGGCATA
>JANNHX010000470.1:0-7088 GCA_031404615.1 Chloroflexota bacterium | reverse complement strand
GTCGCGGCCGTTGCGGTATACCGCATTGCCGTCGAACTCGGCGGACGGCTGCCCGGCGCGCTCGCGGTCCCGGTCTTGAGCGCGAGGTTGGCCAGGATCGAGACCATGTTCGCGTTGCCGCAGCGCTCGCCATAGCCGTTGATCGTCGCCTGGACGTGGCGGACGCCCGCCTGGACGGCCGCGATCGAGTTCGCGACCGCGAGCTCGGCGTCGTTGTGGGTGTGGATGCCCCAGACGACGTCGGGCGCGTTCGGGTCGCCCTCGAGCGAGCCCCGGACATCGCCCAGGATCCGTACCAGCTCGTCGGTGAGCGTCCCGCCGTTGGTGTCGCACAGGACCAGGGTCCGGGCGCCGGCGTCGCGGGCCGCGCGCAGCGTCGCCAGCGCGTAGTTCCGGTCCGCCCGGTAGCCGTCGAAGAAGTGCTCCGCGTCGTAGACCGCCTCCCGGCCGTGGTCGGCGACAAAGCCGATCGAGTCCGCGATCATGTCCAGGTTCTGCGCCGGCGTGGCCCCCAGGACCTCGGTCACGTGCAGGAGCCAGCTCTTGCCAAAGATCGTCACGACCGGCGTCTCCGCCGCCACGAGCTCCTGGAGGTTCGGGTCCGCGGCCGGCTTGTTGGCCTTGTGCCGGGTGGACCCGAACGCGGCCAGCCTGGCCGTCTGCCAGGTCAGCTTGCGGGCCGCCGCGAAGAACTCGATGTCCTTCGGGTTGGAGCCCGGCCAGCCACCCTCGATGAACGGGAACCCATACTCGTCGAGCATGCGGGCGATGCGCAGCTTGTCGGCGAGCGAGAGGGTGATGTTCTCACCCTGGGTGCCGTCGCGGAGGGTCGTGTCGTAGAGGATGACCGGTCGGTCTGTCATGGCGTTGGTCTCGATGCGTGGCGGGTGGAGGGATCGGCGATGCGGCTCGGGCCGGTCACCCGCGGGAGGCGGGCACCGGCCGTCAAATCGCGATCCGCTCCGCGATGACGCGTGACATCTCCTTCGTCCCGACCAGCATGACCGCGACGCCGTCTCCGCTGTCGCCCGCCAGCAGGTCCTTCGTGCGGTAGCCCGCGTCGAGCGCGGCGTCCACCGCGGCCTCGATCGCGGCGGCGGCCCCGGGCTGGCCCAGGCTCCAGCGCAGCATCATCGCAGCGGACAGGATGGTCCCCAGCGGGTTCGCCAGGTCCTGGCCCGCGATGTCCGGTGCCGAGCCGTGGATGGGCTCGTAGAGGCCGTGGCGGCCATGCGGCGTCTCCCGGGTCCCTATGGACGCGCTCGGCAGCATCCCGAGCGAGCCGGCGATGACCGCCGCCTCGTCGGACAGGATGTCGCCGAACAGGTTCTCGGTCACGAGGACGTCGAAGCCCGCGGGCCACCTGGCGAGGGTCATCGCCGCGGAGTCGACGAGCCGGTGCTCCAGGGTCACGTCCGGGAAGTCCGCGTGGACCTCCTCGGTCACCTTGCGCCACAGCCGGCTCGTGGCCAGCACGTTCGCCTTGTCGACCTGGGTCACCTTGTTGCGGCGGGTCCGCGCGAGCTCGAAGGCCAGCGTGACGATCCGGCGGATCTCGCCCTCGGTGTACCAGAGCGTGTCGATCGCCGCGCGCTCGCCGGTCTCGGTCGTGCGGGGCTCCGACGGCCGCCCGAAGTAGAGGCCGCTGGTGAGCTCGCGCAGGATCAGGCAGTCCACGCCCTCGAGCAGCTCCGGCTTGAGCGGCGATGCGCCGATGAGCTGGTGGTACACCGTGATCGGGCGCAGGTTGGCGAACAGGCCGAGACCGGAGCGCAGCGCGAACAGCGCCTGCTCCGGCCGGACGGTCGCGTCGGGGTCGTCCCACTTGGGGCCGCCGACCGCGCCCAGGAGCACGGCGTCGGCCTCGCGGCAGGTGTCCACGTCCTCGGGCCGGCACGCGATCCCGTAGGTGTCGATGCCGATGCCGCCCACGATGAGGTCCTGCCACGCGAAGCCGAACCCGAACCGGGCACCGACGGCCTCGAGGACCGTCACCGCGCCCGCCACGACCTCGGGGCCGACCCCGTCGCCGCGGATGAGCGCGATGCGGTACGTGAGCGGCGAGCCCTCGCCCGCCGCTGTCGCCCCTTCCGTCAAGGCAGGTCCTCCGCGATGCGGTTGCCCACGAACGCCACCTGGACGCCGTTGATCTCCGCGCCGTGGAGCTTGTTGGCGGCCACGAGGTAGGCCTCGAGCGACGCCTCGATGATGTTCGTGGAGAGGCCGTGGCCGGTCACGACGAGCGCCCCCGGGCCCTCGTCCGACGAGCGGCGGGCCCGGACCAGGACCTGGCCCTGCGCATCGCCGTCGCCCGAGACGGCCTTGATCTCGTACTCGGTCAGGACCGGGAACCAGCCCAGGACCGGCTTGATCGCCTCGTCCACGGCCTTGAACAGCGCGTTGACGGGGCCGTTGCCGGTGGAGTCGCCGGCCTTCGCCTCGCTGGCGCAGACCAGGGACACGGAGCCCACCGAGTGGCCGCCGGAGCTGGAGCTGATGCTCCAGCCGAGGAGCTCGATGGAGCGGGGCACGTCCGCCTTCTTCTGCTCGACGAGGGCGAGCAGGTCGGCGTCGTTGACCTCCTTCTTCGTGTCCGCGAGCGCGATGGCGGCGCGGTACACGGAGTCCAGCTGCTCGCCGTCCACTTCGACACCCAGCTCGCGGAGCTTGCCCTGGAGCCCGCGGCGACCGGACAGCTTGCCGATCGACAGGGTGCTCCCGGCCAGCCCGACGGACTGCGGGGTCATGATCTCGTAGGTCAGCGGGTTCTTGAGAAACCCGTCCTGGTGGATGCCGGATTCGTGCGCGAAGGCGTTCGCGCCCACGATGGCCTTGTTGGGCTGGATCGCGAAGCCGGTCAGGTAGCTCACCAGGCGCGAGGCCGGGGTGAGCTGCTCGGTCGCCACCCCGGCGACGAGATGCGGGAACTGGCCCGGACGCGTGCGGAGGGCCATGACGACCTCTTCGAGGCTCGCGTTGCCGGCGCGCTCGCCGAGGCCGTTGATCGTGACCTCCACCTGCCGGGCCCCCGCCTGGACGGCGGCGAGGGTGTTGGCGGTGGCGAGGCCCAGGTCGTTGTGGCAGTGGATGCTGATGACCGCGCTGTTGCCGATGCGCTCCTTGACCCGGCCCACGAGGGCGCCGAACTCGGACGGGATCGCGTAGCCGACGGTGTCCGGGATGTTGAGCGTGGATGCGCCGGCCTCGGTGACCGCCTCGTACACGTCGAGCAGGAACGCGTCCTCGGTGCGCGAGGCGTCCTCGGCGGAGAACTCGATCTCGGCGTCGCGGCCCAGCGTCGCGCGGGCCCACGTCACCCAGCGCACCGCCTCCTTGAGCGCCTCGTCCCGACTGATGCGCAGCTTGTGCTTGAGGTGGATGTCGCTCGTGGCGATGAACAGGTGCAGGTGGGGACGCTCGGCGATGCCGATGGCCTCCACCGCGCGCTGCGGATCGCCGTCCTTGCAGCGCGCGAGCGCCGCGATCGCGATGCCGCCCCTGGTCTCCTCGGCGATCCGGCGGACCGCCTCGAAGTCGCCGGGCGATGCGGCCGGGAACCCGGCCTCGATCACGTCCACCTTGAGGCGCGCGAGCTGCCGCGCGACCTCCAGCTTCTCCGCGGCGGTCAGGCCGGCGCCGGGCGCCTGCTCCCCGTCGCGCAGGGTGGTGTCGAAGATCCGGATCTTCCCGGCCGATACCCCCTCGCCGAAGCGGGGGATGATGGCCTCGAACGTCATGGCTACTTCCCCTCGCCAGGTACGGAGCTGGCAACGGCCTGGGCCTGGCCGGCCTCGACCACGACGGGCTTCAGGAACGGCATCTTTGCCCGAAGGTCCGCGCCCACCTGTTCGATCTGGTGGTGCCTGTCCTGCTCGCGCAGCCGGCGGAAGTCCTCGCCGCCGGCGTCCTGCACGGCGATCCACTTGGCCGCGAAGGCGCCGCTCTGGATGTCCGTGAGGACGTCCTTCATGGCTGCCTTGGCACCCTCGGTCACGCGCGGGCCGCTCACGTAGTCGCCGTACTCGGCGGTGTCGGAGACGGAGAAGCGCATGAAGTTGAGGCCGCCGCGGTACATGAGGTCCACGATGAGCTTGAGCTCGTGCATGGTCTCGAAGTACGCGAGCTCCGGCTGGTAGCCGGCCTCCACGAGCGTCTCGAACGCGGCCTTCACGAGGGCCGACACGCCGCCGCAGAGGAGGGCCTGCTCACCAAACAGGTCGGTCTCGGTCTCCTCCTTGAAGGTGGTCTCGAGGACACCCGCGCGGGTGTTGCCGTTGCCCCGCGCATAGGCGAGGACGCGGGCGCGCGCCGTGCCGCTGGCGTCCTGCTCCACGGCGAACAGCGCCGGCACGCCGCCGCCCTGCTCGTAGACCGAGCGCACGAGGTGGCCGGGGCCCTTGGGAGCCACCATGCCGACGTCCACGCCGGCCGGCGGCTTGATCCGGGCGAACCGGATGTTGAAGCCGTGGGCGAACATCAGGAGCGCGCCGGGCTTCAGGTTGGGCTCGATCTCGGCGTCGTAGACGGCTTTCTGCGCGGTGTCCGGCAGCGCGATCATGATCACGTCAGCGGCCTTGACGGCGTCGGCGACGGTCTTGACCTCGAAGCCCGCGGCCTCGGCGAGGGCGCGGCTCTTGGAGCCTGGGGCGAGGCCGACGATCACGGACAGGCCGCTGTCGCGCAGGTTCGCCGCGTGGGCATGCCCCTGGGACCCGTAGCCGAGGACCGCGATGGTCTGTCCCTCGAGCGCCGACAGGTCGGCGTCGGCGTCGTAGTACATCCTGGCTGTCACAGTCGAAGGGCCTCCTCGATCGAGCCCGCGCCGCGGAGCATGACGGTTGCCCCGGTGCGGACGAGCTCCTTGATGCCGTAGGAGCGGAGCAGGGCGACGAGCGCGTCGATCTCCGCCTCGGTGCCGTGTGCCTCGACGATCACGGACTCGGCCGAGATGTCGACGACGGCGCCCTTGTAGAGCTCGACGATCTTGATCACCTCGCCTCGGTTGCTGTCCGTGACGCGGACCTTGATCAGCGCCAGCTCGTGCTCGACGAGCTGGTCCAGGGTGACGTCCTGGACCTTGAGCACGTCGATGAGCCGGTAGAGCTGCTTGGCCGCCTGCTCGACGGCCACGTCGTCACCGTGGAGCGTCAAGGTCATGCGGCTGATGTGGTCCTTGTCGGTCCGCGAGACCGCCAGGGAGTCGATGTTGAAGTTGCGCGCGCGCATGAGGCTCGCGACGCGGTTGAGCACGCCAGGCTTGTCCATCACGAGGACGATCAGGACGTGCCGCTTGAGCTCGCCGCTGCCCGGGACGGCGCGGTCGGGCGGGGCGGCGGGCTCGGTGTGCGCAGGGGCCACGGGGTTCGCGGGGGTGGTCGCGGAGGTGGTCGCGGGATCGGGGCTCATTCCTCCGGCCCCCGCTGCTCGATCAGGTCGGACAGGCCCTTGCCCGCCGGCATCATGGGGTACACGTTCTGCTCCTGCTCGATCTCGAACCAGATCAGCGCGGGCCCATCGACCGCCTGCGCGGCGCGGATGGCGGGGTCGACCTCGTTCGGCATGCTCACCTTGAAGGCGGGGATTCCGTAGGCCTCGGCCAGCTTGATGAAGTCGGGGCCGGGCAGGGTGGACGAGTGGTAGTTGCCCGCATAGACGAGCTCCTGCCACTGCCGGATCATGCCCAGCTTCTTGTTGTCCAGGAGCGCGATCTTCACCGGGATGCGGTCCGCGGCGAGGGTCATGAGCTCCTGGCTCGTCATCTGGAAGCCGCCGTCGCCGCAGACCGCCCAGGTCTCCGCGCCGGGGTTGCCGAGTGCCGCTCCCATGGCGGCCGGGACGGCGAAGCCCATCGTGCCCAGGCCGCCAGAGCTGATGTGGCTGTGCGGCCTGCGGAACTTTGTGTAGCGCGCGAGCCACATCTGGTTCTGGCCGACGTCTGCGACGTAGGTGGCCATGTGGTCGGTCAGCTCGCCGATGCGCTCCACCACGTGGTCCGCGGTCAGGATGTCGGAGCGCCCGGAGCCGTGCCACGAGCTCGCGAGCGACTCCTCGCGCCAGGTCTTGAGCTGGTCGAGGTAGCCCGCGCGGTCCTTGGGATCGACGGCGTGGACCAGCCTCGTGAGACCCTGGAGGACGTTCTTTGCGTCGCCCACGATCGGGACCTCGACGGCCACGTTCTTGCCGATCTCGGCCGGGTCGATGTCCGCGTGGATGATCCGGGCGTACGGGGCGTAGGTCCTGACGGAGCCCGTGACGCGGTCGTCGAAGCGCATGCCGATGGCGATCAGCAGGTCCGCGGACTGGATCGCACGGTTGACGTGCTTCCAGCCGTGCATGCCCATGTAGCCGTACGCGAGTGGGTGCTCCTCGTCCATGGCGCCGATGCCCAGGAGCGTCCAGGCGACCGGGATCTGCGTCTTCTCGGCGAAGGCCCGCAGCTCGTCCCAGGCCTCTGCGATCAGGACGCCGTGCCCGGCCATGATCAGCGGACGCTGGGCCGCGGCGATCTCCTTCGCGGCGGTCTTGAGCTGCCTGGGGTGCCCCTCGAAGTTGGGGCGGAAGCCCGGCAGGCCGGCGATGATCTCGTCGAGGGAGGGGTGCTCGGCGCGGGTCTCGGCCTGGAGGGCGTCCTTGGTGAAGTCGACGTGGACCGGGCCAGGGCGGCCGGTCTTCGCGATGTAGAACGCCTCGGCGATGACACGCGGGATGTCGTCGGCGTTGCGCACGAGGTAGTTGTGCTTCGTCATCGGCAGGGTGATGCCGGTGATGTCGATCTCCTGGAACGCGTCCTTGCCCAGGAGCGGCGCGGCCACGTTCCCCGTGAGGGCGACCATCGGGATCGAGTCCAGCTGCGCCGTGCCGATCGCGGTCACGAGGTTCGTGGCGCCGGGACCGCTGGTGCCCATGCAGACGCCGACCCGACCGCTGGCGCGGGCGTACCCGTCCGCCGCATGGCCGCCGCCCTGCTCATGCCGGACGAGGATGTGCCGGATCTGCGGGTAGTCGCCCAGGATGTCGTAGATCGGGAGGATGACCCCACCCGGGTAGGAGAAGAGCGTGTCCGCGCCCTGGAGGATGAGGGCCTCCAT
>JANNHX010000469.1:0-6491 GCA_031404615.1 Chloroflexota bacterium | reverse complement strand
ACTCGCGGTCGACCGTCTCTTCATATTGGCCGTACACGGGAGAATTGGTGATGGCGCTCTTGCGTTCTTCCGGGGTGATCGGGCCCATGCGGCCGGAGGGCGGGCGAATGAGGGTGCGGCCCACCATGGAGGGAACGCCCTTCAGATCGAGGGTGGAGACCAGAGCCTCGCCCTTGCCCATTTCGGTGATGACTTCTTCCGTTTTGAATTTCGGATTGGGGCGAAAGGTTGTGGCGGCGGCTTTCACCGCCTTCTGGTCGCGCGGCGTATAGGCGCGAAGGGCATGCTGCACCCTATTGCCCATCTGCTCCAATACATTGTCGGGCACATCGAGCGGATTCTGGGTGACGAAATAAACCCCAACGCCCTTGGCCTCAACCAGCGCGCGCAGCCTCGAGACCTGTTCGACCTCCGGCTCTACCTGGTGGACTCGGGCTGGCACCTCGAGCCGCACGACCTGCGCGCCGCGGTCGAAGGCAAGCTCGCCACCATGCGGATCAAGCGCTGGACCCCGGAGGCATGGCGGGTCCATCTGGCCGAGATCGAGTCTCTGTGGGAGCCGACCCTGCTCCAGTGGGTGGCTCCGGACCGTCTGCCCGCGTTCGCGGAGGCAGTGCGCGAGGTCGACAGGCGACTCCGCCAGCTGGGGCTCGGATAGCAGCTTGCCTACCTGATGCGAACCGCAACCCGCCAGATCGGGACAAAGAGGTCGGTGCCGGAGGGTTGAGACCACCTGCCCCTCCGACCTCATCGACCACCACGTAGTCCGAGTGTCGCCAACAGGCAGGTGGCTCTGTGCCGTAAGTCGAGCTCTCGTAAGTCCGCGGGCGCGTACGTACACGCTAGCGTACACATGCGCTATTGACCACGAGCCAAGGCGAGACCACCCTGACCACTGTGCGCGTCTGTCCGGGGAGCGCCCCTCTGGTGCTCTCGGCCCGTCACCCACGCACCGCGATCAAGGATCTCAACGTGACAGATCTCGACTCGAACCTTCGAACCGAACACCTCGCCAACCCGTTCCGTCCAGGCAACGGCGTCGCCCCGCCGTACCTCGCGGGCCGCGACGCGCTCCTCGGCGAGTTCGAACGGTATCTCGGCGAGACCCATCCCCCGCACGCGAACTGGACGCTGACCGGCATCCGGGGAACCGGCAAGACGGTGCTGCTGGGCGAGTTCGCGACGCGCGGGGAGCGGGCCGGCTGGCTCTGCCTCGGGCGCGAGCTCAGCGATCGCCACCGCGACGACGCACGACTCGCCGACGCCATCGCCGATGACTGCGCCGCCCTGATCCGGCGCTGCAGCTCGCTCGCTGGGCTCGGCGACGCGATCGAGCGGGCGTGGCAGTACGTGCGTCCGCGCCGCGTCTCGGTCGGTGAGCTCGGCTACGATCCTGCCTACGAGACCGAGTCGCGCGACGCCGCCGAGGCGATCGCGGAGGCGCTCACAGCGCTCGGCGGTGCGCTCGCGCAGACTGACGTCCCGGGCGTGCTGTTCCTGTACGACGAGGCCCACCTCCTCGGCGACGACCGACGCTTGGAGCGCTACCCGCTCTCATCGCTCCTCGCCGGGTTCGGACAGGCGCAGCGGACGTCGAGCCGGGTGCGCCTGGTCTTGTGCGGGCTGCCGACTCTGAGCCTCAACCTCAAGCGGGCGCGGACGTATGCCGAGCGGATGTTCCGCCACGTGGTCATCGGGCATCTCGAACGTGGCGACGCCTGGGACGCGCTCGGGAATCCCGCTCTTGTGCAGCGGTCGCGCCTTCGAGCTCTCCCTCGTCGGCGAGATCGTGGAGCGGACGGGTGGCTACCCCTACTTCCTGCAGTTCTTCGGCGGCTTCCTGTGCAGCCGGGTCGGCCGGGCCGACGTCGGACTCCGCGACTACCAGGCACTCGAGTCGAGCCTGCTGCACGAGTTCGACCTCGCCTTCTTCGAGGACCGCTACCTCGTCGCCGGCGTGGCCGGCCAGCGGGTGCTCGATGCCATGGCTCGCGCCGGTGGGCGTCTCTCGGCCCTCAACCTGCGCCGCTCGCTCGCCGACCTCGCGAACGTCGACGTTGTCGTCCGGCGACTCGTCGACCGCGGCCTCGTCTACCGGCCGACGCGCGGCACCTATGACTTCGCCCTGCCCCTGTTCGGCTCGTACCTGCGAAGGCGGGCCGAACTAACAGAACTAACGGGGCGGCGGTAGTTGTCATGGTCCATGACCTGCGAAGCGCCAACACGAAGGACTCGGCCACCCGTCCGGGCAGGTCGACGGGATCGCGCCGCCCCGCTCGTACGGGGCGCGGCGTGATGGCGGCCGTGGCCAGACCGTCGTCGTTCGCGGGGATCGATGACATCCCGATGCGCGAACTCATCGAGGAGTACACCGCCGCGCTCGAGGTCGCGGGCCGCAGCCGCCGCACGATCGACTGGTACCGCGCCTACCTCGACGACTTCGCAGGGTTCGCGGCGCGTGACGGCGAGCCGGCAGCCCTACGCCATCTGTCGCCCGTCACCGCCCGACGCTGGCTGCTCGCGGCCCAGGCCGCGAGGCTCCGGCCCCTGGCGCCGAACTCGGTCGCTGGCCGCGTCCGCACGCTGCGCGCGTTCGGCCACTGGCTGCAGCGGGAGCTCGGGCTGGGCGCGGACCCCCTCGCGGGGCTCTCGCCGCCCAGGGTCCCGGACGTGCTGGTCCCAAGTCTCACCGCTGCGCAGATGCGGGCACTGCTGGCTGCGGTCGACGGCGGCTCCGAGGCCGTGGTCCGCGACCGGGCGATCGTGCTCCTGCTGCTCGACACGGGCCTCCGACTCGGTGAGCTCGTGTCCATCTCGGTCGGAGACGTCGACCTCATCGAAGGGCGCTGCCGCGTCATGGGCAAGGGGTCGAGGGAGCGGGTGGTCCCGCTCGGCGGCCGGGCGCGGCGCGCCGTCCGGATGTCGCTCGTCGCCCGCGGGCCATTGTCTGCAGACGATCCGCTGTTCGTCGGGCGTCGAGGGGCACGCTTGACGCCGCGGGCCGTCCAGTTGCTCGTCCGGCGCCTCGGCCGTGCGTCCGGGTTCTCCGGGCGCTGCTCGCCGCACGTCCTCCGCCACAGCTTCGCGCGGGCGTTCCTGACCAACGGGGGCGACGTCTTCTCGCTCCAGCGCATCCTCGGCCACAGCCCGGCCTCGCTGCAGGTGACGCGCCGCTATGTCCGGCTGCTCGACGACGACCTCCGCGCCGTGCACCGGCGGGTCTCGCCCGTCGACCGCCTCTGAGCGGCGGCGCACGGGTGCCGATGCCGGCTCGACTGACGCCGGACCATCGCGGCTCTGCGCCCCGCGCACCCTCGGCCGTCACGTCGAGCGGCCCCGGGCCAGACGGTCAGCAGGCGACGCGACCCGGTGCCGCGCGACGAGGTCGGCCTCGGTCAGGCTGACATAGCGGCGGACCATGTCGAGCGTGGTGTGGCCCAGGATCTGCTGCAGGCTGAACACGTCGCCGCCGTTGACGAGGTAGCTGCGGGCGAACGTGTGGCGGAAGGTGTGGGGGCTGCAGCGCGTGGCGACGCCCGCGCGCCGCCCGAGGTCCGCGACCGCGACCTGGATGCTCTTCCGACAGAGCGGCCTGCCCCAGCGGCCCATGAACAGCGGGTCGGCCGGACGGACGACGCCGCGCTCCGCGACGTAGCGCATGAGCGCCCGGCGGGCGGTCGCGCCGAGGGGCACGATCCGCTCCTTGGAACCCTTGCCCATGACCCGCATCGTCCCGTCGGGCCGCAGGTCGCCGACCCGGAGCCCCGTCACCTCGGCCAGCCGCAGCCCGGTGTCGAGTAGGAGCAGGATGAGGGCGCGCTCGCGGGGCTCGGCGATGGCGAGCAGGCGCTGGAGCTCGGCGTCGGTGAAGGGGGCGATGAGCCGGCGCGGGACGCGCGGCCGCCGGAGCGCCCGGAACCCGGGGGCGGTGCCCAGCTCTTCTGCCGCGCACCAGTTGCCGAACGCCTTCAGGCCCCGGACGTAGCCGGCGATCGACTCGGGGGACAGGGTCGCGCGCAGCTCGAGCAGCCAGGCGCGCAGCTCGGGCGCCCCGACCCCGTCGAGCGGCCGGTCGGGGCCGAACCGGCGCACGGCGCGGCCGTTGATATAGCGGTACCACTCGATCGTCCGGGGCGACGCGCCCTCGGCCGCCTTTGCGGCGAGGAACAGATCGACCGCGGCGCCGAGGCCCACGGCGAACGGATCGGCGCCAGACAAGTGATCAGGCGCAATAGAATCAAGCGAAGCGCGCGGATTCCTTCGTGAGTCAAGCGAAGAAACGGGGTGGGAGTCAGGCGAACTGGCCATCGATCGACCTCCTCGGCGGTCGTCCGAGGGGGATCGAAACCACAACATCTGGTGGTCAGGCCGCGTTGGCTGCACCACAGGTAGTGTGTTGGCTGGCGCGCTAGGATTCGAACCTAGAACCCCCTGATCCAGAGTCAGGTGCCATACCGTTAGGCCACGCGCCAGCGACCGTCGCGAAGTTTACCGCAAGTGGTCGAGAGAGGGCCAGCCCCCGGTTGGGTGAGGTCCCCGTGAAGCCGATCGTCAGGGTGCCGGGGCGTTGAGGTAGGCGTCGTTCGCGACCTCGACGTAGTGGCCCACGCCGCCCTCGTCGTCCTCCTGGTAGATGATCGCCGTGATCCCGCCGAACTTCTTCACGAGGTCGACCGCATCCAGGTTGGTCGCAGCCCAGGTTGCCGCGTCGGCGCCGACATCGGTCCCCAGCATTCTGGCGACGAACCCGCCGAGGTGCATCGCGGCGGCCTTCGGGTCGGGGCCCTCCGTGCCGGCGGCGGTGATGTAGCCCCCGAAGGCATCGGCGGTGGTGCCGTTCGCGTCGACGACGATCGAGACCATCGCGACGGCGCCGGAGTCCTCGGACTTGAGACAGCGGATGGTGGTGTGGCCGGCGGCTACATTGCTGGGCTGGGGATCCTTGCAGACGAAGCCCTGCTCGGCCGAGGTGTGGTAGTCGAGGACGTCGCCGGGCGGGAACGCGAAGCCGCCGAGGTCGCCCGTGGTGGCGGAGGCCGGCGCGTCGGTCGGCGCGGGGGTCGTCGCCTCGGTGGGGGCGGTCGTCGCCGTTGGGGCGGGCGTCGCGCTGGCGGGCTGCGGCGTGGGCGCTTGGGCGGAGGGTGCTTGGGCGGAGGGTGCCGCGGAGCCGGAACCGGACGCGCCGCAGCCGGCGATGGCGAACGCCCCGGCGAGCAGGAGGACGGCACCCGTGCGGCGCGCGATCGAGCGGTACGTGGTCAAGGCCCCTCCCTCGTACGGGTCCGCGGGACGCCGGCGGCGCACGGGCCGCGACCGGGAGAGTACCCGAGCCGGGCGGCTATGCGGGCTCGATGACCGGGAAGCCCTCGCGTTCCGCGGCGCGCGCGAGGCGCTCGTCGAGCGTGACGAAGGGGAGGGACTGGGGACTCCCGTCCGCGGCGATCACGGCCGCCGCCAGCTGGAGGGCATCGCCGGCGCGGAGGGGATGGACGCGAAGGAGGCGCTCCGCGACCTGGCGAAGCCGCGGGGTCGGCGCGATCTCCTGCCAGGTGGCACTGACCTCGTCCAACCTCGTGAAGGCGGCCAACCCCAGCGGCTCGAGCCGGCCCCCCCGGTCGATGCGCGCGATCGCTGACACGCACTCGACCTTGGTCCCCCACCATGTGACGACTTGGGGGTCGTCCTCCAGCGTCTGCACGGCGGCGCCGCTGAGGAGCTGCACGGCGATGAGAGGGATAAGCGCTGACGCGTCCCAGTACCTCACCAGCCGGACTCCCGCTCCTCGATGATCATCTTCACGAGGTCGACACCATCGGGCAGGCGCGGCCCTGGCGTACGCACGATGTCCAGGATGTTCCTGCCATTCCCGCGCTTGACCAGGCCGGCGCGTTCCAGCCGCGCGAGGCGATCGTCCATGTCGAGGTGCGTCACCGGCTCGATGACGGCGACGGGAATCCCCCGATCGGTCACCACGATGGACTCGCCCCCCTTGACCCGGTCGATGATCGCGGACAGGCCGTTCTTGACCTCGGAGATGCTGGCCGTTTCCATGTGGCTATTATGGCCAGATCGAAGAGGCCGGTCAATGGGCAACCGGACGCCGTCCCCGAATTCAGCTGGTGCATGAGTTGGGCGCCGTTGCTGGGGGTTCGGCCGCCGTTCGGGCCGGAATCGGGGCTCAGCCGCCAGCGACGGCGGCGGATTCAGTCACCTGGTGAGTGTCATGAAGAAGGGCCTCCGCGGTGGCAACGTTGGGTTGTCATCGCAACCAGCACCTTGGAGGCCCGGACATGTTGTACGCCGGATTGGACCTGTCGCGCCAGAGGCTCGATGTGCACCTGCTCGATGAGGCTGGCCGGACCGTCGAGGTGACGGCCGTCCGGCCCGATGCCGACGCCCTGCGCTCGCTCGTCGCCGCCGTCGCCCGCCACGGCGAGCCGGTGACCGCGACGATCGAGTCGATGAACGGTGCGCGGTTCGTGCACGACACG
>JANNHX010000468.1:0-3652 GCA_031404615.1 Chloroflexota bacterium | reverse complement strand
TCCTGCTGGGCTTCGTGTCCAACAAGCGGGTCCTGGGCCAGCTCGGCCGCTGGAACCGCGCCAACTCGCCGTGGATCAAGGCCGGCATCGCGCTCGCGGTCATCGTCATGAGCTTCGGGCTGATGGTGTCGATGTGAGCGCTCCCGGCCCGACTGTCGAGACGATCCGCTTCCCGGTGCGTGGGATGACCTGCGGCTCCTGCGTGAACCGGATCATGAGGGCGGTCCAGAAGCTGGACGGGGTCAAGAAGGTCCCCTGACGCCGACCCCCAATCGGTATCGGGCGCTCCCCTCGGCCGGGGCGTCCGGTCCGCCCTGAGATTCCTTGGTTCAGCCGCCGGTCAGCGCCATGATCACGGCCGTGACCACCGGCGCCACGATCAGCGCCGGCAGCAGGTCGCCCACGGGCACGGCGCGGACCTGGAGCAGCCGCAGGCCCACGCCGAGGAGCAGCACACCGCCGGTCGCGGTCACGCTCGACACCACCGCGTCGGGCAGCAGCGAGCCCAGGAGCACGGCGAGGACCGTGAGCAGGCCCTGCCAGACGCCGACGGAGATGGCCGACGCCGCGACGCCCCAGCCCAGCGTCGCCGCGAACGCGAGGGCCGCGAACCCATCCAGCACGGACTTGAGCGCGAGCTGGTCGATGCCCCTGCCGAGGCCGTCGCTGAGCGAGCCGAGCACCGCCATGGGCCCGATGCAGAACAGGAGCGAGGCGTCCACGAAGCCCTCGATGAACCTCGCTCTCGATGAGCCATCCTCGTCCCCGCGCACGAGCTTGCCCTGCAGCCAGCCCCCGAGGGACTCCAGCCGGTCCTCGATGCGCGCGAGCGAGCCCGCGATCCCGCCGATCAGCAGCGCCGCCAGCACGACGAGCAGCGTGAACCCGGAGCCGACGACCGCGACATAGGCCTCGTCGCGCAGCGCCATGACGTTGAGCCCGCCGATGACGAGGACCATGAGGCCGAGGGCATCGGTGACGGTCCGTGTCGTCCGCTCCGGGAGCCGGCCGCCGAACCACACGCCCGCCGCGGAGCCCGCGAGGATCGCGACGATGTTGACAAGGGTGCCGAATCCGACCACGAACGGAGCCTCTCCCGGGATGGCGAGCGACGACGACGTCACCTTGGGGGCCCGGTGCGCCTGGAGCACCAAGCCTATCGCGCCTGCGCCTTGACCAACTCTTGAGGAACGCTGCAGCAGCCCTCCATGGGATCGCGGGTCCCGCTGGGGCACGATCCGGTTACCGGTGGAAGCGCATCCGCCGGTCGCCACAGGAGTCAGCGTCCCGATGTCCCGTCGAACCTCCAGCCGCCACACCACGTCCCCGTCGGCGGCCCCGGCGGCCGTTGCCCCCGTCCCCGCCTCGGCCGCCCCCCACGCCCTGCCGGCCGATGACCGCGACGCCGACGAGCTCCATCGCATCGCGCTCGAACGCCGCCGTGCCCGCATGGGCGGATCCGCGATGGCCACCGCGCCCGCCGTGACCACCGGGCCCGTGGGCCGCGCGACCGTGACCGGCACGGGCCCCACGAGCGTCACCCTCCCCGTCGCGGGCATGACCTGCCGCTCGTGCGAGGTCCGCATCGCGAAGTACGTCGGGCGCCTGCCGGGCGTCGCGAGGGTCACGGCCTCGGCCGTTGCGGGGCGAGTCACCGTCGAGACCTCTGCCCCGGTCTCCCGCGCTGCCATCGAGAGCGCCATCAACAGGGCAGGCTACGAGATCGGCAACACGCCCTGGCTGGCGCATGACCCCAAGGTCTGGCTCACGGCCGCGGGCGGCATCTTCCTCGTCGCGGCCATCGCTGTCGTCGCGCAGGTGAGCGGCATCACGGAGCTCGCGTCCGCGACCGGCGACCTGGGCAGCGGCGGGCTCCTTGTCGCGCTGTTGCTCGGCCTCGCCGCCGGCGTCTCGACCTGTGCTGCCCTCGTCGGCGGGCTGGTGCTCGCCCTCTCCGCCTCGTTCGGGGCCCGCCGCGCCGCCGCGGGCGAGCCGGCCGCCGGCATCGCGACGCAGATGCGGCCGGCACTCGTCTTCGTCTTCGGTCGGATCGCAGGCTATGGCCTGCTGGGCGTGCTCCTCGGCGCGATCGGCTCTGGCGTCACGATGCCGCCCCAGGTGACCGCGATCCTCATGGTCGTCGTCGCCGTCGTCATGACCCTGCTGGGCACGCGCCTCACCGGGCTCTCGCCGCGGCTCGCGGGCTGGTCGCCCACGCTGCCGATGGGCCTCGGGGCGAGGCTTGGCCTGACCGAGGGTGGCGCCGGTGCCTACTCGGACGGGCGCGCCGCGTTCCTCGGTGCCGCCTCGTTCTTCCTCCCCTGCGGCTTCACGCAGGCCGTCCAGATCTACGCCCTGTCCACGGGCTCGCCGCTGTTCGCGGGCGCGATCATGGCGGTGTTCGCGATCGGGACCGCGCCCGGGCTCCTCGCCCTCGCGGGGTTGCCGGTCGTCGTCCCGGGTCGCGCCCGCCCCACGCTGCTGCGCCTCGTCGGCGTCGTCGTCATCGCCTTTGCGGTCGTCAATCTGGGCGCCGGGCTCCGGCTCGCCGGGTTCCGCGTCCCCGGCACGGCCGTCGCGCCGGTCGCCGCGGCGGAGCGCTCGGGCTCGAACGCGGGCACGGCCCCGGGCACGGCCGCGACCGGCGCCGGCGCCGCGACTGCCCCCGGTGGCTCGCAGCCCGGCGGGGTCCCCGCGAAGCAGACCCTCACGACCTACCAGGACGCGGGCGGCTACAGCCCGGGCAACGTCTCGATCTACGCCGGGATCCCCACGACCTGGACGATCGAGTCGTCCACGGTCAAGACCTGCGCCGCGTTTTTCGTGGTCCCGGACCTCGGGATCCAGATGATCCTCAAGGAAGGCGCGAACACCATCGAGCTGCCGGCGCTGCCCGCGGGAACGCTCGCGTATACGTGCTCGATGGGCATGTACGGCGGCCAGATCACGATCGTGGACCGCCCCACGGGTATGACCGCCACCGGCGGCTGACCCGCACCCCGCAACCCGACCAGAACGCGTTCCCGGAGCACACATGACCACCCCCACCGCCGCCCACATCGAAATCGTCTCGTTCCCCGTCGAGGGGATGACCTGCGCCTCGTGCGTCAACCGCATCACCCGCTTCCTCAACAAGGTCGAGGGCGTGGAGGAGGCGAACGTCAACCTCGCGTCCGAGTCCGCCACGATCCGGTTCGACCCGGGGCAGGTCTCCGTCGCGGACCTCGTCGCCGCGGTGGATGCCGCGGGCTATGTCGCCCGCGTGGAGCAGGCCTCCTCGGCGGACCACGAGGCGGACGTGGCCGAAGCCGCCGCCGCCAAGGCCGAGCGCGACGTGGCGGCCGCGAGGCACGCCGCGGACCTCCGCCGCCGCCTCATCGTGTCCGCCGCCCTCACGATCCCGCTGATCATCGGGCTCGCGCAGATGACGATCGCCCCCTGGCTGCCCGAGGCCTTCGTCAACCCGTGGCTCCAGCTCGCGCTCGCGACACCGGTCCAGTTCTGGGCAGGCTCGATCTTCTACGTCGGCGCCATCAAGGCCCTGCGCCACCGCTCGACCGACATGAACACCCTGATCGCGGTGGGCGTCGTCCACGGCGAGCGCGGCCAGCGCCCGGGCGTCGGCCCCGCCGGCCAGCGCCGCAGCGAACGG